>DFZI01000097.1:9309-15145 GCA_002383665.1 Dehalococcoidia bacterium UBA4060 | reverse complement strand
ATCCTATTAATCAAGTGCTGTGTACGAATTTAGCATATTCATTAAGAGGCGTCCCCATTTCCTGAGTATATGCAGGTGGCCCTAAAATAAAATTTCACAGGAGGTCCAATGAAAGTTACTCTTAGCGTTATCAAAGCTGACGTTGGCGGATGGGTTGGTCATTGCAGCATGCACCCCGATCTGATCGCCGCAGGAAAGGAAGCCATGTCCAATGCCCAGAAAGCCGGCCTTCTCATTGATTACCATGTAACCCGCTGCGGCGATGACCTGCAGCTTATCATGACCCATACAGAAGGCGTGGATAGCAGCAGGATCCATGAGTTGGCCTGGAATACATTTAAAACCTGCACTGGAATAGCCAAAAAACTTAAATTATACGGGGCGGGACAGGACCTCCTGACCGATGCTTTCTCAGGTAATGTCAAGGGGCAGGGGCCAGGCGTGGCTGAGATGGAGATTAATGAGCGTGAAGGCGAGCCAGTGATTATTTTTATGGCAGATAAAACAGCCTCNNGTCAAAGAAAGCAAGAAGATCATGTTTAAATGCCCCGAAGAAATGTACGATATGCTGGTCTTCATCGGTGCGCCATCCAGGTATACGGTCAAAGCCGTTTATTCACGTGAAACCGGCGAGATTGCTGCCAGCTCTTCGACCCAGAAGCTGTCGCTGATAGCAGGACGCTATGTGGGCAAGGACGATCCGGTATGCATCGTGCGGGCACAGGGCATCTTCCCTGCCGTGGGTGAAGTGGTTGAACCCTTCGCGCGCCCGCACATAGTGGAAGGCTGGATGCGCGGCTCGCACAACGGCCCACTCATGCCGGTTGCCGTCAGGGAAAGCAATCCGACACGTTTCGATGGCCCTCCCCGGGTTATAGCTTTAGGCTTCCAGCTTGCCGAAGGGCACCTGGTCGGCCCGGTGGACATGTTCGATGACCCTGCATTCAACAATGCGCGGCAATCAGCCCTTGACATAGCCGATATACTCAGGCGGCACGGCCCCTTCGAACCTCACAGGCTGCCCCTGGAGGAGATGGAATATACCACGATGCCGCAAGTGATGAAAAAGGTCCACGGCAGGTTCGAAAAAATTTAAGCTTGCCATGGCCGTGCTGCTGGTTGCAACTACCAATCGGGGCAAGGTTGCCGAATACAACTCGTTGCTGTCAGGATTGGGCCTGGAGTTGGTCACGCTGGACCAGGCAGGCATCAGCCAGGAAGCCGAAGAGAACTTCGACACATTTACAGAGAACGCCCGTTCCAAAGCCATTTTTTACGCCGGCCTGAGCGGGCTTCTCACTCTGGCCGACGATTCTGGCCTTGAGGTGGCTGCGCTGGGAGGCGAGCCGGGCGTCAGATCCTCACGTTATGCAGGCAATAACGCCAGCGATGCCGATAGGATCAGCTTCCTGCTGAACAAGCTCAAGGATGTGCCGCCGGAAAAAAGGCAGGCCAGGTTCAAGTGCGTCATCTCTATCGCATCTCCTGATGGACATGCCGAGACGGTAAGCGGCGAATGCGAGGGCATGATAGCACCGGAGCCCCGCGGAGAGCACGGCTTTGGCTACGACCCTATCTTCTATTTGCCAGAGTACGGCAAGACCATTGCAGAAATAGCGCCTGGACTGAAAAACGAGATCAGTCATCGCGGCCGCGCCGCACGCAAAGCACGTGAGGTGCTGGTCCGTATGCTTGCCGGAAAAACCTGACGTGCAATTTATTATTTGACACAGGTTGTCCCACTTGATAAAGTGCCTGCGGATATACTGCACACAAATCAGTTGGCGGATATCCACAAGGAGGATGCGAGATGAATGGTCACTATCCGGCTCTTTTCCAACCTGTTAAAATCGCTAAACTGGAGATAAAGAACCGCCTTTCGGTACCACCTATGGGTACCGGTTTTGCCGCAGATGCTGGCGGTGTTTCTCAAAGGCTGATCAAATACCATGAGCAGCGAGCCAGAGGTGGTTTCGGGCTGATAACCGTGGAGGTCACTGCCATAGACGGCGAGCACGGGCTGGGTAGCGGTCATCAGCTATGCCTGTATGATGACAGGTTCATCCCCGGCTTCAGGCAGCTTGCCGAAACTGTGCACAAATATGGCACAAAACTGTCCGTACAGCTTTACCATCCGGGCCGCAGCACTTTCCCTTGGTTTCTGGGGGGCAAACAGCCGGTAGCACCTTCCGAAGTGCCCGATCCGATCATGCGGCAGGTCCCGCGTGCTCTAACCATTGATGAAATCAGGGAGCTGGCGGAAAAGTTCGCTCAGGGTGCCCGCCGTGTTAAAGAAGCGGGCTGCGACGCCGTTGAATTCCACGGTGCACACGGTTATCTCATCTCCCAATTTATGTCAGCCTACGCTAATAAACGCAGCGATGAGTATGGGGGGAATTTCGAAGGCTTTCTGCGCTTCCCCCTGGAGATAATCCGAAGGACACGCGAATTGGTGGGGCCGGATTTCCCCTTGCTTTGCCGTATCAGCGCTGATGAAGCGGTGCCGCTGGGTCGCACAGTGCCCGAAAGCATTGAAATGATGAAACATCTCATCGAGGCAGGTATCAACGCCGTTGACATATCGATCGGCGTGCCGGAACCCAGCCATTACACCAGTGCACCGCCCGAGATGCCGGAGGGCTTCAATGCTGACACCTCCGCCAAATTCAAAACCTTGAACATCCCCGTGCTGGTAGCCGGGCGCATAAATCATGCCAGTATTGCCGAAGACATCATCAAGTCGGGCAGGGCAGATATGGTCCATATCGGACGCCAGTCTCTGGCTGATCCCGAATGGCCGAATAGGATAAAAGAGGGAAGGGAAGGTGATGTTGTCCGGTGTCTGTCCTGCAACGAAGGATGTATCGAGGGTCTAACTATCTGGCTGCGCCCTTCGATTACATGTGTCCAGAACCTTGCCCTGGGCAGGGAGGAACAGTATGCATTGCCCGTGACGGATAAACCCAAAAAGGTGTTGATCGCTGGCGGTGGTCCTGGTGGATTGGAGGCAGCGCGTACTGCAGCTCAGCGTGGGCATAAGGTGACCATCTTTGAGCAGGAAGGATTTCTGGGTGGCCAGGTACAGTTGGCCGCCATACCGCCTTTCAAGGAAGTTTACCAGGAGGTGGCAAGATCGAGGATCGAAGCAATCAGGAGGCTGGGTGTCGATATCAGGATGGGACAGGGCCTGACAGTTGATATGATCAGGGAGATCAAACCCGATGTATTGATCATAGCCACGGGATCAGAACCCGATATACTTAACGTGCCCGGGGCCAACCTGCACAGTGTCATGACCGCTCGCAAAGCGCTCACATCGGACGAAGTCGGTGACATGGTGCTGGTGATAGGCGGCGGTCTGGTCGGCTGCGAAACCGCCGATTATCTGGCCGGCCGGGGCAAGACCGTAACCATTGTCGAGATGCTCAAGCACACAGCCAGGGATATCGGCCCCGCAGCACGCTTCTTCCTTAGAAAGCGGCTCAGGGATAAACAGGTCAGAATCATAACGCTGGCCAAGGTTAAAAGCATTTCGGAGGAAGGTGTTACGATCGAAATGGCGACAGGGGAGGAACAAATTGGGCCCTTCGACACCATTATTATGGCTACAGGTGCAACCTCTGTAAACGACCTTGCAGAACAGGCCCGGGGATTGGTACCCGAGTTATATGTCATCGGCGATGCCGTCAAGCCGGGCAAGATACTTGCAGCGGTGGAAAGGGGAGCTGAAATAGCTCTCACATTATGATATTGAATTTTTGGCCGGAAGTGCTTAAAATATCGCACTAATAAGATATTAAATTTCTGTTAACAAATGGAATATTCTGCTAGTCCTACAAAAATTAAAAACGAATCCGGCAGGTGGTTCATGGTCGTCAGCCAGATCGAGGGTGGTTATCTGGTGCGGGATGAAGTGACAAGCGATCTGGTGTATATCAGACACTGTGATATCGCCGGAAGCAAACCCGAAGACACCNNACATGTTTTTGTCCACAGGTAGATTTGACATGAGAGCATTCCGCTGATATATTTATACGGTTATTGCTTTTAACGGGAACCAGAAAATGAAGAACTCTTACGCATTAGTATCAACAGGCGGTAAGCAGTACAGGGTCAGAACAGGCCAGGTCATCAATGCAGAATTGCTGCATTCAGAAAAGGGCAAAGAGGTGGAGATGGATCGGGTCCTGCTGATCTCGGACGGCGATGAACTGATTATCGGCAATCCTCAGATTGATGGGGCCCGTGTCATCGCAACCTGCCTGAATGAAGGCAAAGCACGCAAGATCAGAGTGTTCCGCTATAAGAACAAAGTCCGTTCCCGCAGGAAGACGGGGCACAGGCAGCCCTATACAAGGCTGCTGATCAAGCAGATCGTAAAACCGGATGGCAAAGTGATTGAAAATAATTCCGGAGCAAAGGACGCTACCGGGGGTGATAACTAATGGCACATAAAAAAGGAGGCGGCAGCACTCGCTGCGGCCGTGACAGTAAATCAAAACGTCTGGGAGTTAAACGTTTCGGCGGCCAGACCGTCAGCGCGGGTACTATTTTAGTCAGGCAGCGGGGCACCAGGATCAAGCCGGGACTCAACGTTGGATGCGGCAGGGACTATACCCTGTTCGCCACTATCGACGGGACTGTCAAGTTCGAGTATGCCGTCAAAGACAAAAAAAAGGTCAGTGTTTACCCGGGACAGGAACAATGAAAGAGAAAATCCATCCGAAATATTACCACGATGCCAAGGTAACCTGCTCCTGCGGCAACACCTTTACCACCGGCTCTACCAGGCAAACCTTGAGAGTCGAGCTCTGCAACAAGTGCCATCCCTTTTTCACCGGTGAGCAGAAGATCATCGATACCGCAGGACGCGTGGAGCGCTTCAACAAGAAGTACAAGAGAGAGAAAAAAGAGAGCTGATATACACTGGCAGACCGCAAGGGGTGGCATTGATGGCCGCCCCTTTTTGTTAACAGCATGAAAAAAGAAACCCCATTCAGTTACGGCGGACAGGCGGTGATGGGCGGCGTAATGATCAGAGGACGCAATAGTATGGCTGTAGCTGTGCGCAGAGCTGACGGCGACATCGAAGTTACCAGCCGCCCTCTGGCCAGCCTCTACACAGGAAAATGGCGACAGGTGCCTTTCATCAGGGGTATGATCGTCCTCATTGAGTCCCTCGTGCTCGGTACCAGCGTCCTCATGTATTCAGCACAGGTCTCCGCAGAAACAGAAGATGAAAAGATCACGCCGGCCATGATGTGGTTCAGCGTGGCGCTGGGCGTCATACTGGCTGTAGCGCTTTTCTTTATACTACCCCTGCTATTAATACGTTTCTTCGACCCCTTCATCACATCATCACTGGTCAGCAATCTGCTGGAGGGCCTCATCCGCATCATATTCTTCCTCATTTACCTGGCGCTGATCGGGCTAATGCAGGATATCCGTGAGGTCTTTGCCTACCACGGCGCCGAACATATGTCGGTCAACGCCTATGAGGCTGGAGCACAACTCGACGTTGCCTCCGTCAGGAATCATTCAACGGCACACACACGCTGTGGAACCAGCTTTCTGCTGGCAGTGCTCATATTATCCATACTGGTCTTTGCCCTGCTCGGCCGCCCCGATATATGGCTGAGCATCCTTTCACGTGTTCTGCTGATACCGGTTATAGCCGGCCTCAGCTATGAGCTGATCAAATTCGAGGCAGGGTACCACAACAACCACTTCGTCCGCTGGATGCTGCAGCCCGGCCTGTGGCTCCAATCGCTTACCACCAGGAAACCCTCTGATAGACAGCTTGAAGTTGCCATCGAAGCCATGAAGAAGGCGCTGG
>DFZI01000097.1:0-9153 GCA_002383665.1 Dehalococcoidia bacterium UBA4060 | reverse complement strand
AAAAGGTCGCAGTCGAGGCCTCGGCTCTGAATGTAAAAGCCGTAGCCGTGCCTTCACACATCGGGAGGCTGGAAGATATAAATGCCCTGGTAGCCAGGGCCAGTGAGACATTCGGCAAGATCGATATACTCGTCAATAATGCCGCCACCAACCCCACCATGGATGCCGCCATTGATATATCCGACCGTGCCTGGGACTCAATTATGAACCTCAACCTCAAAGGCCTGTTTTTCCTCAGCCAGGCTGTAGCCAGGGTGATGAGAGAACACGGCGGCGGCGTTATTATAAATATATCTTCAGTTGCCGGCGTCACGCCTGATATCCTCCCTGTCTACTCCATCAGCAAGGCCGGTGTTAATATGGCTACCAAAGTTATGGCACAGCAATGGGCGCCGTTTGGCATTCGCGCCAACACAGTTTCACCAGGCCAGACCAAGACCAAGTTCAGCGAAGCACTGTGGGGCAATCCCGACATCTATAAAGTGATCATGGACAGGACACCTCTGAAACGTCTTGCTTTGCCCGAAGATATAGCTCCTGCTGTAGTCTTCCTGGCATCGGACAGGGCCAGCTTCATCACCGGGCAGAACCTGATCGTGGACGGAGGCATGACCATCTGACAGCAATATAAAGGATGCAGGGCTGCCATTGCGCCAGTCTTATCATATCATTATTAATTGACCGGCCAATAAGAGGCTCTTTCAAGGAGTTTTTCATTTTTTTAGCATCATCGCAGATATCTTGTGCATCCTGCAAGCTAATATCCAAACAAACGCATAAATGATTGACATCCTATGTTATAATTATCCTTATCAAGATAAGGAGGTACTTAATGAGGTCTAAGGGTGTTATCTTTTTGCTATTCACAGTTCTCACACTTATAGCTGTGCTGGGTGTTGCAGGCTGTGGGCCATCGCAACCGGCGACCGGCAAAGGCCCGATCGTGATCGGCTATGTCGGCACAGCATCCGGCCCCGGCACCAAACCGTGCATTGACGTCCAGAAGATGGCCGTTGAGGAGATCAATGCGGCCGGCGGGATCCTGGGCAGGCCGGTAAAATACGTGGTCGAGGACGGCAAGGGCGAGACCTCACTGTCTGTGGCCGGCGTCACCAGGATGGTGATGGGAAGCGGCGCAGTCTTTTACTCTGCCGAAGGCCGCACGGAGATCTGCATGGCGGCCAAACAGAAGACCCTCGAGCTTTACCCCAGCTACCCCCATATCATGATTGCCAACGGTGCCAGCGGCGTGGAGGTCACCGAATCCGTGCTCACGAACTACGAAAAGGAGAAGATGATCTTTCGCGATTTCAACCCCGAGCCTGGCCACTATGCCTGGGCCAGCCTGATCTACAGCATGTCTGACCCCAATAGTCAAATAGCAGCGCCAGGCTTTCACCCCAAGAAGTGGGCACTCCTGTATGAAAACATGGCCTGGACGCTCCTCTTCCGCAACGGCTATCCGCCGCTGAACCTGCCCACGTGGGACCAGATGGCCAAGGACGACTGGGGCATCGATGTCGTTTACAGCAAGCCTGTGGCGGCCCGAACGGGCATGTGGCTTCCGATCCTCGATGCGGTATCCAAGTCGGGAGCGGAGATGATCTTCTGTGTCTCAAGCTGGTTTACCGATACAGAGGTCCTCACCAAGCAGTGGGCCGATTCCCCGGCCAAGGATATTCAGCTTTTCCTTTACGGAGGCGTGGGGCAGACCCACGATTTCTGGCAGATGACGGGCGGCAAGGCGCTGGGCGTTTGGACCGCTTCATATGAGACGCCGATCACCGAAGATACCATGGCCTTTGTCGATAAAGCCCGTGCCAGGGGCATCCCCACGCAGATGCACGTACACTGCGCCTACGACGATGTGTACCTCTTCAAGAAGGCGGTGGAAATGGCCGGCGGCACCGACGATATGGACAAGCTGATCGCGGCTTACGAGCAGGCTGAGATCAGGGGCCCCATCGGCCGATACAAGGTCGAAATGGCCAAAAAGCCGGGCTTCTTCCATTCCCGTGTGGCTGCTAATCCGGACAACCCCAGGCAGCTTGCAGATGACCCGATGATGATCGGCATGGCACAGTTCCAGGCCAACGGCGAGATGGTCCCCATGTATCCGCCGAAATTCGCTCAACTGGATAGATACAAGAGCCCTGCGCAACTGCGCGCGGAAGCAGGGATCAAATAATGGGGAGGTCGTGAAGAGTTGAAAAAGTATTATTTAACGATAGCAGCACTGATGATCGCCGTCCTGCTGGGCTCGCTCTCCTGCTCGGCAGCAGCCCCCTCGGAGCTCAAGCCCTGCACGGTCGAGCTCGGCTACGTCACCAATGAGTGGGCCGGCGAGGAGGTCATCGCAGCCAATGTTTACCTGACGGTCAAGAACCCCAATCCCGTCCCGGTCACCCTCGATGCCATCGACTACAATATCGTGGTCAGCAAGACCGAGGTGGCCCTGAAGACGCTGGTGCCCAAGCTGATCATCCCGGCCAGCGGGTCGGTCAGCCTCTCCAACGTCAGCATCATCGACTATTCGGCCTCGCTGGCAACCCAGAAAATCTATATCGGCCAGGGCAAGGACTATGTCACCGCCCACGTCATGGCCGCCACCCTCTGGAAGCTGCTGGGCGGTAAGGAGCCACAGCTCTGGGCCTATCCGGCCATACAGGTCTATTCCAAGCTCAAGGGTGGCCCCACGGTTGATGATGTCAAGGCGGGCAAGGCCGATATGGCGGCCGTGGTCACCCTTTACGCCACGCTGCGCGGCACTGTCGATGCGGTGCAGGGTGCACTGGACAAGGCCTGGGCTGCATCACCGGCAGGGCCCTGCGTGTATGAGGTATCAGGCAAGGCCACCATCAGCTACGGCAGCCTGATCAAGGAAACGGACTTCAACCTCACGTACGAAAGGAAAGACTGAGTTATACCGATTAGAAGCATAAAGGCCACGCCCGGATCCGGGCGTGGCCTTTATTATTGCCTGCAATTGTCTTTATTGTTACTTCAAATACTTTTCGCGGACGTAGCTATTATCCTGGCCGATGGAGCATTTAACCCACTTGACGCGTGGGGGCGACTCGGACATTTTAATAAAATTCACGGGTAGCTTTACTTTACCTATATCCGGCTCATCGAAGACTTGGAACGAGTTGCGTTTTTCCCAGTGCGGGTTCTGTACGGTGGTACTCGGTTTCTGCACTTTCATAACTATGGGCACGCCACCGCCGCGCCACTTGGAGCGAGCCGACTTGATGCTGTATTGCAACGCCTTGTTGATCAGCTCGTCAGAGGTATATTTTACCGTTGCGCTTTCAATGATCTTGTAAAATTCTTCAACCAGCGGGATCATATCAGGTATGCGGTCAAAGCTGAAACGCCAATCATCTTCATTTTTCCATAGATGGAGTATTTTAAGAAGGCCTCGGAAATCGTGGTCCCTGGATGCCGCTATGGCCACCGTGCCGTCCTTGGTTTTCCAGAATCCGTATGGATACAGGCAGAAATCATGTTTGCCGATCCTGGGCCTCGGCGTAACCCAGGTAAAACCTATCGTGACCGGGTAACCCACCAGCGAGGCATAGGAATCGGCAGTAGCCACATCGACCATCTGCCCTTCACCCGTGGCACTGGCATAGTAAAGCGCAATCGCTGCGCCCTGAGCGGCAAGAATCCCGCTGATGTACCAGCCCAGCCACACACCAGCGCGTAGAGGCCAGTTATACGGCTCCTCCTCGGTAGGTATATCCCCTATGTTAGCTGCCGCACCCGACAGGGCCTGCGCCGTAATATCCGTGTCGGGTATGTCGGTCATTTCCTGAGCCTTTCTGCCATATTGCCCGTAGGTGCTGATGGCAATATAGACGAGGCCGGGATTTATCTCGCTGAGCTGCCGGTAGCCGATGCCCCAGGCATCCATCTGGCCCGGCTGATAGGTCTCAATCACGACCTGCGCCTTCCCTGCCAGCTTTTTAAACTCCTGACGGTCGCTTTCTTTTCTCAGGTCCAACGTCATGTAGCGTTTGCCGCGGGCCTCCATGATGAAGGGAACGCCCGTGCCATTGCGGTTGACACCGTAGGGGGTGATCTTACGTGATGGGTCTCCTTCGGGTGGCTCGATTTTGATGACTTCAGCGCCGAATTCAGCGAAGATGCTCGAGCAGATATCTCCACTCATGTTGGCGTAGCTGGCATCCAGCACCATTACATCATCGAATACCTCTGGTTTCCCTTCGGGGCTCATCATGGACTTCAGGAATATCTCGCGCTCTTTGCGGCTTCCGCCGTATCTGACCAGAATCTGTTCTTTTTCACTCATATATTTACCCTAACTCATTCTCCCCTGTAATTAAACATGGGATCCTGCATAATATCGTAGTATACCGGTGGTTCGATGCCTGGCTTGTCGTCCCAGTATCCAATCACTCTTTCTTTCTCAAGCTGTTGGATCTCTTCGTCAGAGTAACCCAGCAGCTTTTTCAGAATATAGCGGTTGTGATAGCCCAGCGGCCTGGCCAGCCAGCGGATCTTGCCCGGCGTCTTGCTCAGCATGGCAGAAGGGCCAGGTAACAGCAGCCTGTGATACATCTCATCCGGTACCATGACTACGCTGCCCCTTTCCCGCCGCCATTCATCGCCGGTTATATCTAAATCACCCTCCACCTCAGCAATGGCAAAATGGTGCTTCTTGGCCAGCTCAACCAAGCTATCCAGAGTGCTGCTGCCGACCCATTTCCCTGTCATGTCATAAAGCTCCCGGGCATTTTCAGGCTTAAGCCTTTCCCATGAATCCTTATACTTAGTGACCAGCTCAGGGTGTCCCATGGCTTCACAGATGCCTTTATACTGTTCATCCGTAGCCGCCGCAACCGCCACAAACTTGCCTTCGCTGGACTTGAAGATGCCCGATGGTGCCATGGCCGGATCCGTATTGGCAGTGCGGCCCAGTTCCTGGCCGGCAATATCTTCATAGGTGAAGTTGGGCATCATCCTCATCACAGCTTCAGTTTGTGCCAGGTCGATATACTGTCCCTTCCCCGTCTTCTTGCGATAGTTCAGCGCCATGATCACCGCCAGCGCACCGACATTGCCCGGCAAAAAGTCGCCCACATAGTCAGGCAGCTTGTAATACCTGTCGGTGCCATCATAGCCTGTCAGCGAAACCACGCCAGCGGCTGCCTGCGCCAGCAGGTCCCATCCAGGGAAAAAGCGCATCGGGCCGTACTGGCCGTAGGTTGCACAGCTCAGGTAGATGATGGCGGGATTAATCTTGCTGAGCTGGCTGTAACCAACTCCCCAGGTCTCGGCCGTGCCCGAGGCAAAATTCTCCACGATTACATCAGATTTCTCAGCCAGCTTGTAAATGATCTCCTTGGCTTTGGGCAATTTCAGATTGAGAGAGAAGAAATACTTGCCGTACTGGACAAACTGGAAGCAGATATTGGAGTGTTTCCAGAATTTGCCCCAGTAAACACCGAAGCGCCACAGATCACCCACCCAGGGTAGCTCGCACTTGATGACCTCAGCTCCGTAGGAACCGAGCACTTTGCCCACAGTAGGGCCATAGATAACATGAGAAAAATCAAGCACGCGCAGGTCCTTGAAAACATCAGGCTTCTCCTTCACCTGTGCAGGATCGAATATCTTTTTTGTATAATCGAAGTAATTTTCCATATTTTACATCCCCAGGTATGCTTTCTTTACTGCGTCACTGTTGAGCAGGTTTTTGCTCTTGTCTGCCAGCACTATCCTGCCGTTTTCCATGATATAGCCGCGATCAGTTGTCAGCAGTGCCTGCCGTGCATTTTGCTCGGACAACATCATGGTAATCTTCTCTTCCTTCAATTTTGAAAGCGTGTCATAGACCACTTCCAGCACTTTAGGGGCAAGGCCAAGAGAAGGTTCATCGACCATTAGCAGCTTGGGATTGGACATTAAGCCGCGCCCGATCGCCATCATCTGCTGCTCACCGCCGCTGAGTGTACCTGCCGACTGATCTTTCCTTTCCAGCAGGATAGGGAACATGCTGTAAACGCGTTCAATGGTCTTTCTCCTCAGTGGCCAGGCAGATGTGTTGTACGCGCCCACCATCAAGTTATCCTCTACACTCATGTAAGGGAAGACACGGCGGGCTTCAGGCACCTGGGCTATGCCCCGGCGGATAATTGCATGCGGTGGCATCTTTTCAATGCTCTTGCCCTCGAAAAAGATCTCGCCCTTGGTGGGTTTGAGCATGCCCAGGATCGTATTAATCAGCGTGGACTTGCCGGCACCGTTGGAGCCGAGCAATGCCACCATCTCTCCGGTGTTGACTGCAAGGCTGACACCATAAAGTACCGGCGTAATACCATAAGCTACATATAATTCTTTTACTTCAAGCATGGCTCGATCCTAAGTAGCTTTCTATCACCAGGGGGTTATCGGCAATTTCCTGGGGAGGCCCCTCGGCAATCTTTTTGCCATAATGCAGCACTACGACCCTGGTGGCTGCTTTCATCAGCACAGCCATTACATGTTCTATCCAGAGGATGGTAACGCCGAAGTGCTCCTTGGCACGTTCCAGCAGCCCGACCGCTTTAGCTGCCTCAGCAGGATTAAGACCAGCCATCACCTCATCGACAAATATCAGCTTCGGTGTCGTTGCCAGTGCCCTGGCCAGCTCCAGCCCGCGCATCTCATATAAATTCAGATCCTTGCACAGTACATTACGCTTGCTGAACAGGCCACAGAACTCCAGGTAATGCGTGGCCTCATATCCCGCATCATCAAGGCTCTGGTTGACTCTGTCCTTTCCATAGAGGACACTGACCACAACACTCATCAGCGCTGTAAGCTCCGGGAAGGGCCTGGGGATCTGGTAGGTGCGGCTTATGCCCAGTTTGCACCTTTTGTATGGTACCATCCTGGTTATGTCGTTGCCGAGAAACTGGATGCTGCCGCTATCCGTAATATATTTGCCGGTGATCAGGTTAACCAGCGTCGTTTTACCGGCGCCATTGGGACCCATCAGGCCCAGTGTCTCGCCTTCATTGATCGAGAAACTGACATCGTCTATAGCCATCAGGCCACCGAAATGCTTCGATACGTTATTTACTTTCAACATCTCTTTCATATAGCTATCTCCTCACATGCAGCGTGGGCAGGTATTCCCTGTAGTGGCGCTTGCGATATAGACCAAACAAGCCTTCCGGTAGCGTGAGCAACAGGATAAGGAGGACAATTGGGAACAACACCGGTGACAGATCGCCCGTCAGCTTGATCAGTAATAGCTCAAGGAAGGCGATAAAGTAACCGCCTACCACGTTACCGTAGACTTGCACGCGGCCACCGATCATGTTTACCATCAGCACTTTCAACATGAATGCCAGGGGCAGGTAGCTGATGCCCGCAAAAGTGCCGTAATAATGCGCGTAGAACCATCCGACCACCGCGATCATGGTAGCCGGGATGGCGAAGCTGATTATCTTCATCTTATTAACATTGACACCCATGGCTGCAGCCACTTCCTCATCGTCGTTGATGGCAGCCAGCGAAGAGGCAAACCTTGAGCGCATTATCTTGTCCACGATGAACATATACAGCAGCATCATCAACAGGGCACCCATACAGGTAATCAACTGGCTGAGCGTAAATGAGCCTACATTGACCATTGTCTGAACGCCGAACAGGCCTACATCACCCCTGAAGACATCGGTAAAAATAAACGTAAGCTCGAGGAAGACCAGCGGGAAGAGCAGCGTCAGCAGCGTGTAATACAGGCCGCCGGCCAGGATGGCCAGAGGGCTCATCAACAGGCCGAAAAACAGGCCTACGACTAATGCTACCAGCAGAGTGACCGGTGGCGGCCAGCCCAGGTGAATGCTGCACAATGCCGCGGCGTAGCCGCCGGCGCCTATATAAAACTGTGGACCGAAGTTCATGCGACCCGTGCCAAGGGTCATCCAGCTCAGCGGAATGGCAATAGCTGCCAGCAGGTTGGCATCGATTAACGTCGGCAACAGGGTGGGATAAAAGAAATAGGCCAGCACAGGCAGGACTATCAGAATTCCCACATAGATCAACGGATTGAGCCAGTAGCGCGGCTCAATTTGCCATTCGTATTTCTGCGTACCGATCCGCAGCACCAGTTTTTCGCGTTTTACTTCTAATTCCATTTACTCACCACAAGCTTTCCGTCTTGGCGATGCCCTGCGGCCTGATCATCAGCATTATGATAGTTACAGTCAGTGCAGCAAGATTCATCAGACGTGGTTCATTAATCACGTAAGATACAAAGGCATGCGTAAAACCAATTATATAGCTGGCAATAATGGTACCCCTCATATTGCCCAGCCCGCCCATAACCGAGATCAGTATGGCGGTTATCATGTACCCCCATCCCATGGTAGGATCCACCGCCCAGACCGGCGCTATCAGCAGCATGGCAATGATCACGGGCAATAACACCAGCACCATTATCAACATGTAGATGGTCTCAACTTCAATGCCCATAATCTTGGCAGTGGTGGTATCAAAGGCAATGGCCCTCACCGCCAGGCCCGTCTTCGTCTTCAGGAAGAACAGGACGAACAGGATGGTCACCACGATACCCACCGCCGCGGCAATTAGCATCTGGTAGGAGATGGTAGTAGCCCCGACGTTGATATTACCGGGTATAATTGTGGTGGGAAGGAAGACCGCAGACTGGATGGGGTACCATCTCTGGGCAGCCTGCTCCGATATCATAGCGATTAGCAGCAGGCCGGTGATGATCTTCTCTTCCATGGTCAGGTATCTGGCTATTATTCCTTTGTATAACAGGATGGCGATGATTGCCTGCAAAATTACCATCAATGTAATGGCCAGCCACAGAGGCAATGCCAGAGTGTGAAAGAACAGCCAGGTCAGGTAGATGGTGGCTACGAAGATGTACGCATAGCCGAGATGGAAAATACGCAGCACACCGCAGATAAGGGAGAAACCGAGCGCAACCAGCAGATACAGGGAACCGAGTAACAGGGTGTAGATAATCGTAGTCTCAATTGTTGTCAGCACGTCCTACCTTCCCCCTTTTTATTTTTTCCCTACCTCCCCAAACATCGCAGCGAATAGTAACAGATAACCTAAAGGCTGTCAATACATCTTATGTAAATTGTTAATGTTTTACGATTTTGTCAC
>DFZI01000079.1 GCA_002383665.1 Dehalococcoidia bacterium UBA4060 | reverse complement strand
CCTGATTCATAGGCGTTTGCATCTTTGGTAAGGTATCAGGTACGAATTTGCGTTTGCAGTCTTTACAGTAATAACGTTGTATCTCAATACCGTTAATATCGGTATGTGTACCGAACTTGATTATGTTTGTGGATTGGCAATATTTACAGGTCATTTGATTTATCCTTTTTTAATTTGTCTATTTCGTATTCAAGTTTATTAAGACGTTCTTCAGTAGATGGTTTTGATACAAAAGTATCTTTGTAACCATCTTTTGTTTTTCTAATAAAATCCATTAGTATTGCTCGTATTCCAAGATAAACCCCTAATCCTAAAATTACAACAAATGACCAGAATACTACTATAAGTGTAATGTTACTCATGAATGTGATTTCTTCTGTTGAATATAACTTAAAAGCCAATATGCATCCAAGTACCAGCTCTGATAAGGATGCAATAGCTGTTGAGAAAACCCATGCAAAACCGATGGAAACGATAAAATTTTTAAAGAATATTTGGAATCTGGAATTATGATGTTTCCACCAATAATAAATAGCCAATGCAATTGATATAATAAAGTCAACCATAGTGGTTTTATTCTACCATTACTTATACAATGACAACAACCACGTTTGAACTTAAGGAATTATTAGCAGAATTATAGCTTCAGTTTGGGGGTGAAGTCAGACAGTTCCAATCTGTTCGTTAATCCATTTTTGAGCCTCTTCTTCCCCTTGTTCTATAGCTATTTCAACACTACGCTTGGCAATGTCCAAGAGCTTCTTTGATGTTGATTTTGCCTTATACATCTCGGAAATTTTCTGCTTAATCTGTTCTTGGATACTTTCAGATATGCGAGGTAATAATACCCGCTTGAATTCCTCTTTGTTTATGGCGGTTAATATTGTCCCTGAGCACCCTTTTTTTAGCTGTAATTGCCCCAACGGGGACTTCAATAGAACAAGCAATGTCTCGGAGTTGAAAATATCCGAATTAACCACGTAAAAGCCCGTTGAGCACAAGGCATTATCCAAGTCACCGTTTATCAAGGCTATGCTTGAAAGCGACCCTTCAATAGACGAGACAATAACATCCCCTGTATTTACCTTTAATCTCGCCCGTGTTGGCAAGTCCTTACCCATAGCCTCAATAAACCCGTTTATATGCCCGTTTGCCGAGATATTGGCAAGCTCAATATATTTGTAGCTCACTTCATCTTTAGGTGTGAAGTTTCTATCTTTGATTTTCACGGATTCATCCACAGCCTTATGTCCATTCCCATATTGCATGACCTTTTCAATAAGCTCGTCATACATGGGCTGGAAGTATTCAGCGTCTATGCGGTCAGCGGTCTCGCTATCCGAGAAGTTTTTAACAAAGGAAAGCTGGTGCTTTGGCTTCCAATCTAAAAGGCTGAGTTCTGAGAGAAGGATTTTTTCAGCTTTATGATATAAATTCTTTGACATCTGTATCAACGAAATAGACTCGGCAATTAGCTCAGAAATAGGATTTAGCTGACTATCAAAAATGGCTACTTTTACGTTCTCTATATCTGATACATTTAACTTTGGTTGAGCATTTCCGCTTACAGCACGCAATATCTGAGTCTGCCCAGGATTGCTGTTTAAGAACGCTAGTATAAACCTCTTTTTCTCTAATGATAATGAGTTCGGCAATCTTATCCCGATATTATTTTCGCTAATATTACATTCACCAATTTCATCTGTGACAATTGAGACCACGCCGATGGTATTTCCCACTTTTGACAACACCAAGTCTCCGACTTGTAACCTCGATGACCGTAGACGTGTGTGGTCTTCCTTTGATATATAAATCAACTCCGAATCGTCTATTATCCAGTCCCTTAAATCTGAAATCCTTATAAAAGGGATACCTGCGTGCAAATAAGCTTCACTCTTTAATGACGAACCAAAAGGACCGCTGACAATTTCGCAGCCATACTTTTTTAGTGTTGTGCCGCAGGCTTGATTTATCCGTTCTTCATATATTAAAGCTTTTGGATGGTAGTACTCCGCATCAAGCCGAAACGATGGAGTATTCTTTAGACTGCTATATTTAACTACAGAATATTGCATTTTCTACTTCCAAAAACTCAGCTTCTCTTTTTTCGCCCATTCAATAAAGGCTTCGGCAATCCCGTTTGGCAATTCACCACCCTGGTTATGCAAGTCATGGTCAACTATAAAATGCCCGTTTTTATCCAGCTTGTTCCTGCCCTCACCATTCTTTAGATAAACATATTCGCCAGAGTTGTCCTTGCCCGATTTTTCGGACACGGCAAAGAATATCGGATAATCATCTACCTTTGGGCATAGCTTATCATCCCATTTCTGCAAGAATAAGACGCTTGTCTTTGTACCTGTGTGGGGCTTGAAGGTGTTGTTTTGAAGCCCTACCACAGCTATAATTCGGGCTTTCTCCGCTATAAAATCCCGTATATCTTTATCCGATGTGTTATTAAACCTCCCTTGGGGCAATACGATAGCCATGCGACCACCAGGCTTTAACAGGTCAAGGTTGCGTTCAATAAAAAGAATGTCCCTGCTCACTTTTGGCTTGGGCTTGTTCTTGGCGTTGTAACCAAGCACATACTTGTGGATTATGCGGGATTCCTTGATATCCCCTGCAAACGGTGGATTCGCCATAAGAATGTCAAAGCCAAATTCCCTGTAAGATGCCACCTCGTTTCTTAATGATTCAAGGCGTTTGAAGCCACCGCCATATGTGTCTCTCCAATCGGGATTATTCACCGTCTCATTCCAGCGGTCATAGTCAAGGGAATTGAGATGCATAACGTTGGTCTCACCATCTCCAGCGATAAGGTTCAAGGTGCGGGCTACACGGACAACCTTCTCATCAAAATCAATGCCAAATACCTTGAGCACATCTTCCTTTTCCTCTGCCGATATCTCGGTTGTTTCAAATAGGTGTCCCGTCATTTGAAAGATGGTGTGAACGGTAAAACCGCATGAGCCAGCCGCAGGGTCTATCATGTATTCGCCTCGTTGTGGGTTAAGCATCTTGACGCACATATCAATGACATGGCGTGGCGTGAAATATTGCCCCTTCTCGCCTTTGGCTGACTTGCTCACCAGATATTCAAATGCTTCGTCTATAATCTGCAGGTTGGAATTGAAAAGCTTTACATCCTGTAAGCTGGAAATACAGACGGAAAGATGAGAGGGGGAAAGGTCAATACGGCTCTCATCGGGGAATACGCCTGTCCACTTCTTTTTGGCTTTATCAAACAGGTTTTGAATCTTCTTTTTTAGCTCACCTTCGGATTGTCCTGTATTTCTAAATTCAAGCAGCCTGAAGCCAGAGGTATCAATATCGTTCAGTGCTTCCTTTAGCTTTTCAAAGTCGGCAATTTCCTCTAGGCTTAACTTGCGTCTAATTTCATGGTCGGTAATTACCTTGTCATTACCACTCAGCGTCTCGTCATAAAGCTTGGTGAATATAAGCTTGAATACCTCTTCAAAGACATCCACGCCAGCATTGGCTAGCACCTCGTCTTCCATCTCCGTGATAATGGCTTTAAGGGTTTTGCCTTCATTGGGGATTTTGTCTTTGGCAACAAGGTCTCGCCAGGTAAAGCGTTCCTTTAAGATATCTTCAAGGGTCTGGTCAACTTTGGGAATATCGGTAATATCTTCAAATATGTTCGGGTCTTTGCGGTTGTAATGGGATATCTGTCCCCCGTTTGTCCATACACCGATAGGAGCACCCGTAGCGTTGCAATATGACCTTAATTGCTCTTTGCCGTCTTTGAGCTTGGGCTTCTTGACCTCAACGATGATATATTCAACAAGGGGTCTATCCTTGTCAAAGATGACAATATCGGCGGATTTTACCTCTCGCCCAAAGCTAACGGGATGCTCAAATTGAATCCGCTTCTTGGGGTATCCGTAGGCATTGATTAGCTTTGAGGCATAAAGCTGGCGTATTATCTCTTCTGGTTTTAATTGGATTTCCTTATCTCTGATTATGCAGTTTATATAGGCTTTACCATCTTTTGATATTATCTTGGATTCCAAGCTTTTGATATCCGGTTCGGTAAATATTGATAAACTGTAATTTGAATCTCTTAATATTGATGCAAGGGTAAATATACCGCTCATATTAAACCTCTTTGGGGGTCTTCTTTTTATGTTAGCTTCATAATATCACAAAAGATTACATGTCAATAAAGGCAAAGTGGGCAAGAGGGTAACCAGGCGGGTAGCCAGTAAGGCTACAGGATGCACGCTACGCAAGCTCTTTAAGTAAAGACGTTACCATTCGCTGGAGCTTTTACCCCTCTTGACTATGTGACCTCTCATGTTGCGCCTCCTTCTCTCTTCACTTGTAGCTTATGCTGGCGATATTTAAGACCACATAAGGATTGCTGGCGGCTCCCGTATCCCTCAGGGGCTGGACAGAACTTTTGTCGTTTATCTGTGGATAGGAGCGTGTCCGAGTAACCGCAAATCGGTCAATTTTTGAAGCTGTCCAAGCACCATCTTTTATCCTCTTCGAAGCTATGGCATGTATTACTCGGACAGACTCCTAGACCCTAGCACGATTAGCCATACCTTTGCACATGTTCTTCGTAAGGCTGGATTACCGCCCATGCCCTTACATGGGCTAAGACATAGCCATGCTACGTTGTTACTTCAAGCAGGCACGCATCCTCGTGTGGTAATGGAACGATTAGGGCATTCGAGTATCAGAGTGACACTTGATACGTATAGCCACGTAGTAGGCGGGTTGCAAGAACTAGCAGCGCAGAAGTTTGATGATTTTATAGAGGCAAAAAATAATTCCGTTAGCAATCCGTTAGCAAAGTCTTGGAATCTAAAGTCGGGGTGGTCGGATTTGAACCGACGACCACCTGAACCCCATTCAGGTGCGCTACCAGGCTGCGCTACACCCCGTGTCTATGAAGCGAAAATATGTTATCATATTTAGGCAATTGTGGGCAACGTGAGTTACCTCAATTTTATTTTTTTTACGAGAGGTTCCTGAATTGGCTGGAAAACACCGCAAAGTTAAAACCGAAAGAGCTCCCACCAAGCGCCAACTCTCCAGATGGGAGAAGCAGAAAAAGCTTTCACGCATAGTGATGATTTGTGCCATTGCGCTTATCGTCATTATTGTCGGCATAATCGGTGTTGGGTATTACCTCGACCAGGAAGCCCCGTTACAGAAAACGGTGATCAAGGTCAATGACGTATCGTATAGCTACGACTATTATATTAAGATGTTTGACCTGATGACCAGGGGTGTAACTGACAGCACCATGTTGCAATATTATCAGGACATAGTGGTTAGCTTGATAGAACAGGGTGAGTTACTAAAGGAAAAGGCACCTGATATCGGCATTACTGCGACAGATGAAGAAATTGCTAAAGAGTTAGAGGCTGCCAAATTAACAAAATCCAATGTAAGCATCGATCTTGCCAGGACCAGGATTATTGCACAAAAATATGTGGAGCAACAGTGCATACCCAAACAGCCCAAATCAGTGGAGCAGGTTGAGGTGCAGGCCATGATGCTGGAAACTGAAAGCATGGCTGCAGACCGCAAACAGAAGCTGCTTTTAGGTGACAATTTTTCTACCATGGCGGGCATGTTATCCATTGAGAGCACTACGCAATCCAAGAAGGGCTATCTGGGGTGGATACCCCAAGGATATGAAAGCTATGCGCTGGGCAACTTGAAAGACTCAGCGATCAAAGATGTAATTTTCAAGCTGGAACCGGGAGCGATAACTGATCCAATCTATGATAACAGCATTACCAAGCCCTTTGGTTACTGGGTGCTTGAAGTAATCGAAAAGGATGATACAAAGGGCGTTCATGCGCGCGGCATCCTTTTCGGCTCAAAGGATGAGGCTGAAAAGGTAAGGGAACAACTGAAAAATGGGGCAGGCTGGGATGAGATGGCCAAGCAATATTCCCAGGATGCCAGCAAGGATATGGGGGGTGACCTGGGATGGAAAATACCGGGAGTTGATGAGGGTATGCTGACCCGTATGCTTTCGGCGCTGGAAGTCAAGCAGTTGAGCGATGTGCTACGTGATGATAGTGTATCAACCAAGGGCGGTTACTGGATAGTGCAGGTGCTGAATAAAGAGGAACGTCCACTCGATAAAAGCATCAGTGAAACGCTGGCGGATGAGTGTCTTTCTACCTGGGTTGAAGGCCTGATGAACGATGCCAAAGTTGAGAATATGCTTGACCAGGCAATGAAGGATAAAGCAGTGGAAAGGGTGACCAAGCTCAGGAGCAAATGATTTGCTGAAGAAGCGTGCAATTAATATAGCCCTGCTGGGAATCGGCACAATAGGCAGCGGTGTGGTCAGGGCACTTCTACTGAAGGCAAAAACCCTGACCAGACAGGCCGGCAGCCCGCTTGCTTTGAAACTGGTCGTGGAAAAGGACATTGCACGGCACGGCTCACAGGGGCTGGAAAAATCGATATTTACGATCGATTACAGAGAAGCTATATTCAGCAGTGATGTTGATATAGTTGTTGAGCTGATTGGAGGTGAATATCCGGCTTATGACTATATTAAGGAGGCTTTAAACAACGGCAAGCATGTTGTAACGGCTAACAAGGAAGTGATGGCCAAACATGGTGCCGAGCTCCTTTCTATCGCCCGTAAAAATCATGTTGCCTTACGTTTTGAAGCAAGCGTGGGTGGGGGTATTCCTTTGATCTCGCCATTCCAGCGTGATCTTGTGGCCAATGACATTCAGGCTATTTATGCTATTCTCAACGGGACGACCAACTATATCCTCACCAGAATGGCCCATGATGGCCTGGACTTCAATGTAGCGTTAAAACAGGCTCAGAAGCTCGGATATGCCGAGGCCAATCCGGCAAATGATATTGGCGGATTGGATACGGCCTACAAGCTGGCCATACTTACCTCGCTTGGCTTCGACATGATCGTTAATTTCGACGATGTGTATTATGAAGGTATTGCCAAGTTACGTTCACGTGATTTTCGCTATGCCAATGAGCTGGGCTATGCCATCAAATTATTAGCCATCGCCAAACGTTCGGATAAAAAAGTAGAAACTCGTGTGCACCCGGTTTTCATGCCGGCAGAATCTCTTCTGGCCAAAGTCGATGGGGTTTATAATGCTATCTATGTCACAGGTGATCTGGTGGGCAACGTGCTTTTTTATGGCGAGGGCGCAGGTCCTTCCGCTACTTCCAGTGCCGTAATTGCCGATGTTATCAATATTGCGCAGAATATCAACAACAAGCAGGATAACGCACCCCACCTCATTCCCCAGAAGATATCCGGCATACTCCCAATGGAAGATATTGTAACCCGGTATTACTTCCGCATGAATGTTCTGGACAGGGCAGGGGTGCTGGCAAAGATAGCGGAGGTAATGGGCAATCATGGCATCAGCATTTCTTCGGTGATACAGAAGGAATCAGACCCGCATACCCGCACTGCAGAAATAGTGATAATGACTCACCCTGCTACGGAAAAAGCCGTACAGGAGGCAATGAAGGTTATTTACAGGCTGAAGGTCGTAAAAGAAATAAGCAATTTTATCAGGGTAGAGGCCATTTAGCTATGATAAGAGGCGTATTGGAAAGATACAGACAATATTTGCCAGTTACAGAAAAGACTCCTGTGATCACGCTGGGCGAGGGTGACACGCCGCTGGTGAAATCGATCAACCTCGCCAGAGAACTGGGCGTGGGTGAGATTTATTTTAAACTGGAAGGCTGTAATCCGACCGGCTCATTCAAGGACAGGGGTATGGTGGTGGCCATGGCCAAGGCTATTGAGTCAGGCAGCAAACAGGCCATCTGTGCCTCAACCGGAAATACCAGTGCATCCGCTGCAGCTTATGGTGCACGTTTTGGGCTAAAGGTAATCATCCTTGTCCCCAGAGGTAAGATAGCGGTTGGCAAGCTGGCACAGGCCATAGCTTATGGCGCCGAGATCATTGAAATTGATGGTAATTTCGACCAGGCGCTCAAGGTCACGCGTTTGCTCGCAGATAAATATCCTATCACCCTGGTAAATTCACTCAATCCATTCCGCATAGAGGGACAGAAGACTGCTTCCTTTGAAATCATTGATGACCTGGGCAAGGTTCCCGATTACCTGTTCATACCCGTCGGCAATGCCGGCAATATCACAGCGTACTGGAAAGGCTTTAAAGAATGGAAGGAAAAGGGCAGGGTTGACAGGAGTCCGATTATGATGGGATTTCAGGCCGAAGGGGCTGCGCCCATTGTCAAGAACATGATAATTGAGCAACCGCAGACCATTGCCACTGCCATACGTATAGGTAATCCGGCAAGCTGGAAGAGCGCGGTGGCGGCACGTGATGAATCGGGTGGTATCATTGATAGTGTAACAGATGATGAGATACTGGAAGCCTATAAACTGATGGCAGGGAAGGAGGGTGTGTTTGGCGAGCCTGCATCGGCTGCTCCCGTAGCCGGACTGCTCAAGCAAATCAGACAGGGTAAAAGTTTCAAAGGTAAGACCATAGTCTGTGTTGTAACCGGCAACGGATTAAAGGACCCGGATATACCGTCAAGGTATGTGCAACCTTTCCCAGAATTGCCGGCAGATCTCGATGTCATTGAAAAACATCTCGGTTTAATTAAATAGTAAATGTTAATAACGGGAGGTTGTGCGCCATGCTGAAGGTTGTGACAGAAGATCAAGGAGCCTTTTACCAGCATTACCCGAGGGTTGCTTCGGTTGTGACTGTAAATAACGGGGGAAGAAAAAATGCCATGGCTGTCGCCTGGCATTGCTGCGTGTCATTCGAACCTCCGCTCTATGGTATTTCTGTCTCACCCAAACGATATACTTATAGTATGATACTGGAGAGCAAAGCCTTCGCCATTAATTTTCTACCGTATGAAAAAATCGACGTGATAGCCGCCATGGGAAGCACCAGTGGCAGTGTTATGGACAAGTTCGCTGAATTCGACCTGGCAGAAGACCAGCCTATCAAAATTGATGCCCCTGTTTTAGGTGATGCTTATGCGGCATATGAATGCGCTGTTATTGAAAATAAAATATTAGGTGACCATGCCTGGATTATAGGGAAAGTGCTGGCTGTGCACGTTGCACAGGAATTACTGAAGGATGATGGTGTACTCAATCTTGATCTGGTCAGCCCTGCGCTTTATATGGGAGGAGATATATATTGCTCGACCGATAGTACGACGGTGAGATACATTGATCGGGAGAAGTTTCGCCGTCATTAAGTAGCTTGCCCGGTGGGTTTACATAATGTTTGATATAGAAAAAATTAAGCAGGCCTCACTGGAAATTATAAAGGCCATAGGGGAGGATCCTCAAAGAGCAGGCCTGGTGGGTACCCCTCAGAGGCTGGCAGAGATGTATGCAGAGCTCTTTGCAGGCATTCACATGGACGCCCGGGAGGTTCTTTCTACGGGGT
>DFZI01000028.1 GCA_002383665.1 Dehalococcoidia bacterium UBA4060 | reverse complement strand
TACTCGATCATGAACTTATATCAGGGTGGCTGTTGACAGGTGTGTTATCCTGCTGTAATATATCATACAAGTATACGACAAATGTGCATGTGCGCATAAATATGTGAGGCAAACCTGATGCGTGACCTACTCAAAATATTCAAGGCACTGGCAGATGAAACAAGGCTAAGGATTCTTTACCTGCTGATGGAAAGGGAGGCCTGCGTGCTGGAGATCAAGCAGGCTATGCGGATAAGCCAGACCCGTGCTTCGCGCAACCTGGGCATCCTGCATGATGCAGGACTGCTAAAGGCCCGGCGGGAAGGCCCGCTGGTCTTCTATTCGCTGGATACCAGGGCGATCAAGAAAAACTGCCCCGGTCTGGATGCCATGGTCAAACAGGCGTTTGAGATGGACCGGACCGCCATGCTGCATCGCGAAAGGCTGAAGAGGCCGGTAGCAAGGGCAGGCAGCAAACAATTACCTGAGTAAATATCCGCATGTGCGGTTGACAACCCGGCGTTTTGGTAGTTTAATTTAACAGGCCTGCGCACGGTCGTGTTTCTTTAGATGTGCTGATATGACAGACTTCGAACCTAAGATCGTGGCATTTCTCTGCAACTGGTGCTCATACCGTGGTGCAGACCTTGCAGGCACCTCAAGAATTAAGTGCGCCGCCAATGTGCGCGCCATCCGTGTTATGTGCAGCGGACGCGTCGAACCTGCCTTCATCCTGCGTGCTTTCGAGCTGGGCGCCGATGGGGTCCTGGTGCTGGGCTGCCATCCGGGCGATTGCCATTATGCCGAAGGTAATTACAAGGCGCTGCGCCGCATGACATTGCTCAAGCGTGCCCTGGCTCAGCTTGGCATCGAGGAGGACAGGTTCCGCCTGGACTGGGTATCCGCCTCCGAGGGCGACCGCTTCTCACATATTGTCAACGAGATGACGGAAAAGGTCCGTGAGCTGGGGCCTTATAAGCCCCGTGAGGAGGCCAGGGTTGCCCAAGCTTAAGGTAGCGCTTTACTGGGCAGCTTCCTGTGGGGGCTGCGAGATCGCCACGCTGGCCATCGGCGAAAGAATCCTCCAACTGGCCGAGGCAGCCGATATCGTGTTCTGGCCCGTAGCCATCGACGCCAAGTACAAGGATGTGGAGGAGATGGAGGACGGCTCCATCGATGCCTGCCTCTTCAACGGCGCCGTACGCAACTCCGAGAACGAGCATATGGCCAGGCTGCTGCGGCAGAAGTCGAAGATTTTAATTGCCTACGGCTCATGTGCCTACGAGGGCTGCATCCCCGGCCTGGCCAACTTCTTCAACGCCAGGGCCATACTGGAATGCGCCTTCCTGGAGACGGCTTCCACCGATAATGGCGGCAAAACCCTGCCACAGCCCAAATTCAACGTGCCCGAGGGCGAGCTGGACTTACCGGTTTTATATGATACGGTGAAGACGCTGGCACAGGTGGTGGATGTGGACTATTCCGTACCCGGATGCCCCCCCGAAGAAAGCGCAACGTGGATGGCGCTGGAAGCCCTCATCAGCGGGAAACTGCCGCCCAGGGGAGCGGTGATCGCACCACCTGCCACAGCCGTCTGCAACGACTGCCCTCGCATCAAGAATGAAAAGAAGGTCAGGGCTTTCCACCGGACCTACGAGATCGTCCCCGATCCCGATAAATGCCTGCTGGAGCAGGGCCTGCTCTGCTGTGGCGTCGGCACGCGTGGCGGCTGCGGTGCCCTGTGCCCCAGGGCCGGTATGCCCTGCACGGGCTGCTACGGCCCGGTGGAAGGAGTACGCGACCAGGGCAGCCACCTGCTCTCGGCCTGGGCCTCCATCATCGATTCCAACGACCCCGATGAGATCAAGAATATCCTGGACGGGATCGTCGATCCGGCCGGCAGCGCCTACCGCTACAGCCTGCCCGCCTCCATGATCAACAGGGCGAGGGTAAAGCCATGAGAAAGATCGTCATCGATCCCATCACCCGTCTGGAGGGCCACGGCAAGATCAGCATCTTCCTCAATGACGATGGCAGCGTGGCCAACGTCTATCTACAGGTACCCGAACTGAGGGGCTTCGAGAAGTTCTGCGAGGGCCGCCCGGTTGAGGATATGCCTCAGATCACGCAGCGTATCTGCGGCGTCTGTCCCGAAGCACACCACATGGCTTCGACCAAGGCCCTGGATGCCATGTTCCATACCGAGCCGACCGGCACGGCCAAAAAGATACGCGAGCTGCTTTACAGCGCTTTTTTCGTTACTGACCATACCACACATTTTTATATACTGGCTGGGCCCGATTTCATCATGGGGCCGGATGCCCCTGTGGTCGAACGCAACATCCTGGGTGTGATCGCCAAGGTGGGGAGGGAGCTGGCAGGACAGGTGCTCAACACGCGCAAGGAAAACCACTGGATCATCCAGACCGTTGGCGGACGTCCGATACATCCCGTGTTCGGCCTGCCCGGCGGCGTGAGCAAGAAGATCAGCGAGGAAGAGCGGCAGCAGATCGAGGAGATCGCCAGGCACGACGTGGAATTTGCCCGGCTTTCGCTCAAGGTCTTTGACGATATCGTGCTCAAGAACAAAGGCTATGTGGATATGATCACCAGCGATGCCTACACGCACCGGACCTATTACATGGGGCTGGTGGATGATAATAACCGGGTGAACTTTTACGATGGAAGGGTCAGGGTGGTTGATCCGGAAGGCAAAGAGTTCGTAAAATACTCGCCGGGAGAATATCTGGATAACGTTGCCGAGCACGTCGAGCCCTGGAGCTACACCAAATTCCCCTTCCTCAAACGGGTGGGGTGGAAAGGCTTCACGGATGGGCAGGAGAGCGGCGTATACCGTGCCACGCCCCTTTCACGCCTCAACGCGGCGGATGGCATGGCCACGCCGCTGGCACAGGAGGAGTATGAGAAAATGTATTCCACGCTGGGGGGCAAGCCCGTACACTTCACGCTGGCCACACACTGGGCACGCCTAGTCGAGTTGCTCTATGCAGCAGAAAGGCTTCTGGAGCTGGCCACCGACAGGGAGATCATCGGGCCTAATATAAGGAATATCCCCGTGGGCAAGCCGACGGAGGGCGTGGGCATCGTGGAGGCGCCGCGCGGCACGCTGACCCATCACTACGTGGCAGATGAGAGAGGATGTATCAAGAAATGCAACCTGATCGTGGGCACGACCAACAACCAGGCTGCCCTTCTCATGTCGGTGAAAAAGGCGGCAGAGGCACTTATCAAGCCGGGCAAAGAGATAACAGAAGCCCTGCTTAACCAGATTGAGATGGCCTGGCGGCCCTATGATCCTTGCATGTCGTGCTCGACACATACCATGCCGGGCAGGATGCCCCTGGAAGTGACCGTGTATGGCCCCGGTGGGGAAGTGGTCAAAAAGCTGGAACGTTAAATAACAAATTTTATGGTGCAGGCTGGGTATACAGACCTGCGGGATATTAATGAACATATTTAAATATGCTGTATAACATCATATACAGCCGCAAATAACTATAAGGAGTTTTAGTATGCAGAACCGTGTGATTTCCAGACAAGACCTGGCGGGATTCGTAGATGACCTGATAAGAACGAAGTCCGCCGGGGAAGTCATCGGCATCAAGGCACACGGAAACAAGTTCAACTTCGGCCCGCTGAAAAGCGCTGCCGACCTGCGCCTTGATTATGACATATCCCTGCTGCCGCCCAAGAAGTACTTCCTGCCTCCGCAGGAGACGGTGCTGAGGTACGAGTCCGGCAACTCTCTAAAAGTGGAGCCGGTGGTTGAGGAAAAGACCATGTGTATCATAGGCGTGCATCCCTTCGATATAAGGGCTTTGCAGCTCGTGGATGCGGTATATAACGGCAAATACCCCGACCCCAACTACTTCCTCAAGCGCAACAATGCCACCATCATCGGCGTGGATTGCCTCAATCCCATCCCCAAGTCCTTCGCTGCCAGTATGGGTACCAATATTGTCGAGGAAGGGTTCGACCTGATGCTGACAGATATCGGGGATGGCTATTACGTCACAGTGGGCACCAACCGTGGCGACAGCATGATCAAGAAGTATGGCAAGGGGAAGGAGGCTACGGATACCGACACCGAGAAGCGTGACAGGGCGCGCAGGGATGCTTTGAAAAAATATAAAACCTCGCTCAAGATGAAGCCGGAGGAGATACCGGCTCTGCTGGATGCAAGCTGGGACAGCCCTGTGTTTAAAGAGCGCTCGGAAACCTGCTTCAGTTGCGGGTCCTGCGTGATGGTCTGCCCCACCTGCGTTTGCTTCGATGTGCAGGACGATCCGGCGCTCAACCTGAAAAGCGGTGAACGCTACCGCCGCTGGGACGCCTGCATGCTGAGGGAGTTTGCCGCAGTGGCCAGCGGTGAGAACTTCAGGGAGCACAAGGAACAGAGGTTCCGCCACCGCATGTACAGGAAAGGCAAGTACCTGATAGAGCGCTACAAGTATCTGGGCTGTGTGGGCTGCGGCAGATGCGGCAGCGGCTGCCTGGCCGATATAGCCCTGCCAGCCGATACCTACAATCTGCTCAAGGAGGCTAAATAATGGTAATACAGTTGACTGCCAAGCAATCAATCCACCTGCCCCGCATCGCTGAGATTGTGCGGGTAGAGAAATTGAGCGACCGCGAGAAAGTATTTGAGTTCGTCTTCGACGACGGGAAGGAGTTGGGACATAAGCCAGGCCAGTTTGTCGAGGTTTCGATCTTCGGCATAGGTGAGGCTCCCATCTCGGTCACATCCTCCCCCACGCACAAAGGCTCGTTCGAGCTGGCGGTGAGGTCTACGGGCAATGTGACCAACCATCTGCACACGCTGGGCAAGGGGGCCAAGGTCGGCATCCGCGGGCCTTTCGGCAACGGATTTCCGCTGGACACGCTCAGGGGCAAGGACCTCCTGTTCGTGGCCGGCGGCATCGGCCTGTTTCCACTGCGATCATTGATCAA
>DFZI01000010.1 GCA_002383665.1 Dehalococcoidia bacterium UBA4060 | reverse complement strand
GAGCCGGAAGAGAACGTTTACCCGTTCGTTCCACCGGGCAAGACACTGGTTGAATTCCTGGAACTCCCTCATCATGCCGGGAGCTTGAAAAAGTAGAAATGAGCAGGAAGACTTTAAATTGACTAATAAACACATACTCGTAGCACTTGTTCAGGACCGTCCCGGCGTGCTCAACCGTATAGCCAGCACGTTGCGGAGACGCAATTTTAACATCGATAGTATCGCTGTTGGACATATTGAATTACCCAATCTCTCCCGCATGACTATCGTTGTTGAAGCTGATGATGCTAAGATCGAGCAGGTACGCAAACAGCTCGACCGCGTGGTAGAAGTCATCCGGATTTCTGACATCACTTACGAAAATCCTGTAGCCCGAGAAATGGTCATGCTCAAGGTCAAGGCTACACCCTCAACCCGCAGCGAGATCATACAGGTTGTTGACATCTTCCGCGCTAATATCGTCGACGTATCACCCGACTCACTCATCATTATGGCTACTGGAGACCAGGATAAAGTGGACACGTTGATCGAGCTTCTGCGTGGGTTCGGAATACGTGAGATGTCACGCACGGGTATTATCGCTCTACCCCGCGGCGGGGCAGGGCCTTTGACTATTGAAGAAAACAAGCCGCTGAGGCATGTTGTTGAGCATGCCCCGCCGGAAGAGGAAAACCTGCCTAACTGGTAGCCTTTTCAGGCAGCATGCCCAATAAATAAAATTTATAATTAGCAGGAGGTAAATCATGGCAAAAATTTATTATGAAAAAGACACGAATCTGGCGTTATTAAAGAACAAGTTAATAGGCATTATTGGTTATGGCAGCCAGGGCCATGCACATGCGCAGAATTTGCGCGACAGCGGACTCAAGGTCATAGTAGCGGAGGTGAAGGGATCTGAAGGCTATAAGGCTGCCAAGAAGGCAGGCTTCGAAATATTCGATGCTGCAGAAGTTGCTAAAAAGGCCGATGTCATCATGATGCTGGTACCTGACCAGTCCCAGGCCAGAATCTACAAGGAATCCATCGCCAGCCAGATGACCAAAGGCAAGACACTCATGTTCGCCCATGGTTTTAACATCCATTACGGGCAGATCGTGCCCCCGCACGACGTCGACGTAACCATGATCGCTCCCAAATGTCCGGGACACATGGTGCGCCAGCTTTTTGTCGAGAAGAACGGTCCACCGGCCATAATTGCCGTTTACCAGGATGCTTCGGGCAAAGCCAAGGAACAAGCACTTGCCTACGCTCGTGGCATCGGCTGTGCCAGGGCAGGCGTAATCGAGACTACCTTTGCTGAAGAAACTGAGACCGATCTTTTTGGCGAGCAGGCTGTATTGTGTGGCGGTGTTACATCTTTGATCAAGTCCGGCTTTGAAACACTAGTGGAAGCAGGCTACCAGCCGGAGATTGCCTACTTTGAGTGCCTCCATGAGATGAAACTTATCGTCGATCTTATCTACAGAGGCGGCATGACCTTCATGCGCTATTCGGTCAGTGATACCGCAGAATACGGCGACTATACCCGAGGCCCGAGGGTCATTAACGAAATGGTCAAAGACGAGATGCGTGCCATCCTTGAAGAGATACAGGACGGCAGCTTTGCACGCGAATGGATCCTGGAAAACCAGGCCAACCGCCCCGTATATAATGCCCTCAAACGCAGGGGAGCCGAGCACCAGATAGAAGTAGTTGGCAAGAAACTGCGCTCTATGATGGACTGGCTCAAATAGAACACCTCAGGCACCTAACCAATTAACAATTATGCGGGGTAAGAGCATATGAAAGATGAACGTGTTCTCATTTTTGATACCACCTTGAGAGATGGTGAGCAGGCCGCAGGCACCAGTCTGAATGTAGAGGAAAAGCTGGATATTGCCCGGCAACTGGAAAGGCTTGGCGTAGATATTATCGAAGCTGGTTTCCCCATTTCATCACAGGGTGATTTTGACGCCGTACGACTGATCTCAAGGGAACTGAAGACTTCCACAGTATGTGCCCTCAGCCATGCCAGCAATGAGGCCATAGACCGCGCCTGGGAAGCTATCAAAGAAGCCAAAAATAGCAGGATACATATTTTTCTGTCAACTTCCAATATACACCTCGTTAACCAGCTTAAAAAGAGCCATGACGAAATACTCGAAATGGCTATAAGATCCGTGGCACGAGCTAAAAAACTCTGCGACGATGTTGAGTTTTCCCCGATGGATGCCACCAGGACCGACATCGAATTCCTGTACAAAGTTGTAGAGGAAGTTATTAAAGCTGGAGCCACCACGGTTAATATACCGGATACTGTGGGCTACTCCATACCTTCAGAGTATGGCAAGCTCATCGAGGGTATTTTTAAGAACGTACCGAATATTTTCAAAGCCGTGATCAGTGTCCATTGCCACAATGATCTCGGCCTGGCGGTTGCCAACAGCCTTGAAGCGGTATGTAAAGGCGCCCGTCAAATCGAATGTACCGTGAATGGCATAGGCGAACGTGCCGGGAATGCTGCTCTGGAAGAGATAGTAATGGCTCTTAAAACACGTGTCGATCTGTATCACTTCTATACTGGTATCCATACTGAACACATCTATAAGACCAGCAGGATGGTCAGCGATCTTACGGGATTTGCCGTTCCTCAGAACAAGGCCATAGTCGGCGCTAACGCCTTCCGTCACCAGTCAGGTATTCACCAGGACGGCGTAATCAAAAAGGCCAATACTTACGAGATCATGGATCCCAAGTCTATTGGCATACCTTCCAGCGCCCTGGTGCTGGGCAAGCTCAGTGGGCGACATGCATTCAAGGAAAGATTGCTCGAGATGGGCTATGACCTGGATGATGCTGCTCTCAACCGGGCCTTTAAAGCTTTTAAGGAGTTGGCTGACAAAAAGAAGGATATTACCGACCGTGATATCCAATCACTCATGGGCGAGGAAATGCGCACAACTACTGAGGTTTATCATTTGGACCATGTGGGAGTTTCCTGCGGCAATCACAGCATCCCCACAGCCACAGTACGCCTGATAGGGCCCAATAAAGATGTGCTGGCAGATGCTGCACTGGGCACAGGTCCCGTAGATGCCGTGTACAAGGCTATCAACCGCATCGTCCGTGTGCCCAATGTGCTGACCGAGTTCACAGTCAGCTCTGTTACAGAGGGCATAGACGCGCTCGGCGAGGTACTGATACGGATACAAAGTGCCGGCATCACCTATTCTGGCCGCGGTTCGGATACCGATATTATTGTATCCAGTGCCAAGGCTTACATGAACGCCCTTAACCGTCTACTCAACGCTAAAAAATCTTCAGTGCCTTCGAGTAATAAGGGCTGATAGGGAGATAGACCGTGACGCTGGCAGAGAAGATACTTGCAGCACATTCGGGTAAAAGCAAGGTAAGACCAGGTGAATTTATCAATGTCAATACGGACCTGGTGCTTTCCAATGACATTACCGCACCCATTGCCATTGAGGAATTCGAGCGCCTCGGTGCTGACAAGGTGTTCAACCCGGGTAAAATAGTTATGGTCCCGGATCATTTTTGCCCCAATAAAGATATCCCTTCCGCACATCACGCCCGAATTATGCGCGATTTTGCACTCAAGCACAAGATCATTTACTTCGAAATTGGGCAAATGGGCATAGAACACGTGATATTGCCTGAAAAGGGCCTGGCACTTCCGGGCGATGTTATAGTCGGAGCTGACTCTCATACATGTACCTACGGTGCATTAGGAGCCTTTGCCACAGGCATGGGCTCCACAGATATCGCCGTGGCTATGGCCACAGGTGAGATCTGGATGAAGGTCCCACCCACTATCAAGTTTGTCTTCCATGGCAAAATGGGCCAATGGGTAGGTGGAAAAGACCTTATCCTTTATACAATTGGCGATATCGGCGTGGACGGGGCACTATATTCTGCAATGGAGTTCCACGGTGAAGTCATTGATGCATTGCCCATGGATGGCCGCTTTACCATGGCCAACATGGCCATAGAGGCCGGGGCCAAGGCCGGCCTTTTTCATGTCGATAATGCCACACGGCAATACCTTAAAGGGCGTTCCACGCGTAAATATACCGAGTATAGAGCTGACCCTGACGCTGAATATACACGGGTCATAGAATATGACGCATCGAAAATAGAGCCCCAGGTGGCCTTTCCCCACCTCCCTTCCCAGACCAGGCCCATCAGCCAGGTGGACAATGTCCCCATTGACCAGGTTGTCATAGGTAGCTGCACCAACGGCAGAATTGACGATCTCAGGCTGGCCGCAAGTGTGCTCCAAAAACACACCGTCCACAATGGCCTTAGATGTATCATCATACCCGGCTCACAGCAAGTGTATCTGGATGCACTCAAGGAGGGACTGATCGAGACCTTTATCAATGCGGGTGCAGCCGTCAGCACTCCTACCTGCGGCCCCTGTCTGGGCGGGTATATGGGCATACTGGATGCAGGGGAAAAATGCCTGTCCACAACCAACCGCAACTTTGTGGGGAGGATGGGGCATCCTAAGTCAGAGGTTTACCTGGCCAATCCTGCCGTGGCTGCAG
>DFZI01000039.1 GCA_002383665.1 Dehalococcoidia bacterium UBA4060 | reverse complement strand
CTACTGTAGCAGCGCTAAGGGCAATAAATATTGAAAAACTGGGCGCTTCACACTGCACGGGTATGATGCCCGCCGCCAGGCTGGCAGTTGAATTCCCTGATTCCTTCTTTTTTAATAACGCCGGTACCATAATGGTGCTATAGCCCTATGCAGCAACCCTTCGCTCAATTTAAATTATTCTTTACGATCAATCGGCGGAATCAACGGCAGCCTGGTACTGGGCAGGTACCAGATATCTTGAAGCATGAGCCTACTCCCCTTCGTTGACAGGGGCACAAATATAAGTTTTAGGTTCTTCGGAAAGAAGCCCGTCTATCATCCTGGTTAACTCGAAGCGCGCTTCGTCAGCCTCCCAGGCATGCCAAGCATCGATACGCGTCCATGTTCCGATAGTGAAATAAAAGGTCGGTTCATCGATTTTAATCAATGTTTCGCCCGTTACATAGCCCGGCTGCCTCATAGCTCTAGTTCTGAGGTCGACCAGCAGGCTGGCCAGGGCATTCTCGTTGCCCGGCTTGCAATGACGTTCCATAACAACCTTGATCATCTCTCCACCTCCCAGTCTGTGTCACCTATCTTTTCCCTGATGCATATTCCTATTTACATCAGGGCTTCTATAGATTTAATAGCACTTCAATGCACCCGTTGTCAATGGAGAGCAACCACTTGTCTTAAACGAACCTTGACAGTCATATATTCAATGGCATAATAAGTAAAATATGACGGGATTAAATGGCAAAAGACCACAAAAGGGAACCAGAACCAGTATATTTGGCTCACCGGGCAGATTCGGCCATAATTCTTCTATCTTCTACTCGGGACGGCTTTACAGTGGGATATCTTCTATCTCAAATGTAACATATACAGAGACACCCCTGCCGCGTGAAGCTACCAATCGCATTTTCTGCAAGTCCAGTGAACGTATGAGCGAGTTGCCTGATAACAGTGTACACCTTGTCATAACCTCGCCTCCTTATAATGTGGGAAAGGAATATGATAAGGACCTCTCGCTTCCTGATTACCGTGACCTCCTGCGCCGCGTGTTTCGGGAAGTGTACCGGATTCTGGTGCCCGGAGGTCGCATCTGCATCAACCTGGCTAATCTGGGCAGGGCTCCCTACCTGCCCATAAATGCCTATATCAGCCAGGATCTGATAGAGCTTGGATACTTGATGAGGGGAGAGATACTGTGGGACAAGGGCGGAAGCGCCAGCCGCTCAACGGCCTGGGGAAGCTGGAAATCACCCACCAACCCCACACTGCGGGATACACATGAATATATACTTGTATTTTGCAAACAGTCTTATTACCGCCCGCTGCAGGGCCGCAGGCCGACCATCAGCAAGGAGCAGTTCCTTGAATATACCAGGAGTATCTGGCATTTTACTGCCGAGCCGGCTAAAAATACCGGTCACCCCGCACCATTTCCCATCGAGCTTCCTTACAGGTGCATTCAGCTATACACAGCGGAAGGTGATGTAGTTCTCGATCCCTTTATCGGCGCAGGCACCACAGCGCTGGCAGCTAAAAAGACCAACCGCAGATATGTGGGCTACGAGATAGAGCAGAGATATTGTGATATCGCAGAGAAGCGGCTCAAACAATGCAAAATAGCTGATTACGTGCCGGCGAGATGATAGCTATCCATATAAAGTGTTAACCGCTATTTTGCATTTATGTCATGTATATGCCTATAATTGCAACATGCGAATGTTTTTATATTCGTATTTAGAGTGAGTGGAAATGCAACAGTATTTTCCCTGTCATAGATGCGGGGCATATAACCTGGTAGGGTCTGCTTCATGCGGTAACTGCAGGCAACAGCTTTATTATAGCTGTCCTTCTTGTGGCACCTGGGTGGATAACCGTTATGCTTACTGCCCTAATTGCTACTGCCGACTCTACTGGCCCGGTAGCACTGATTGCAGATACGGTCAGACCCGGCATATGCCAATTCACAGTAATGCTGAAGAAAAGAAAACCGGTCCATGGCCCGCTATTGTCATCTCGTTATTTATTATTGGCCTGATTGCGCTGATCTTCACCAATCCCGGCAGTTCCAGCGCTACCAAAATCGACACAACCAACGCCATTTTACAAACGGTCAGTACAGGCATAGCCATACCGGACAGCCAGCCAAAGATAACAGTCTCCAGCCCCAGCGGGCAGGCATCTCCGTCACTCGATCCATCACAAATCGAGGCATCCTCAGAGAGCAGCCCCGCTTACCTGCCGACGGGCGTCACCCTGACGACATCCAGCGGGGAGATTATTGAAATCCAGATGACTGACGAAGCCGGTAATAGCTCTAACGGAGTTTACACTGACAGCACAGGATATACACCAAAGCGGAGCGCCTACGCACAGCAGATATGGCCTAACTGGGGACACTGCAGCAAGGGGAGCTGCCAGGGATACACGCAGCCGTAGGACATGTAAATCCCCCTACCCTCACAGCTTAAAACAAATTCAAAATTACCCTGTTAATTAGGCATCTTTTCCACTTTGACCAGTGGTAACAGCCTTTCCACATCTTCTTTATGACAAAGCTCTGTGCCAGGTGTCAGTGTAGCAGCAGTGCCCGCAGCTACAGCCAAACGTGATGCCTCTTCCAGGCTGCCTCCCTCACTGAGCTTGAACACAAGGCCTGCCACGGTAGAGTCTCCGGCCCCGACAGTGCTCATGACCTCGACTTGAGGTGGTACAACTTTGAGTATCACATTCCCATCGGCAATAATCATGCCATCGGGACCCCTCGAGATGGCAGCGATACCTACACCCATGCCCACAATGGTCTTGACGGCACAAATTATATCTTCTTCCGTTTTTAGCTCGACGCCGAGCAGAGTTTGTGCTTCCCTAACATTGGGCTTAATAATATCAGGCCGGGCATGTATGCCCTCGATCAGCCACATATCCGCTGCATCGAGCACGGTCCTGATACCCAGCACCTTCATCCTGTCGATCAACTCACGATAAATATAATAGGGCACACCAGGCGGCACACTGCCGGCAAAGATAATATATTGCGGGCGGGGCTTAAGGCCTGTAATCCTGTCCAGCAGTTTTTTGAACTCTCCCGGGGTTACCCGCGGACCTGGGGCAGAGATACGGGTCTGACGGTGTGTCTTGAGATCGGTGATAATAAAATTGCTCCTTATCTCGGTCTTGATACGTGTAAAATCGGTATGTACACCTTCTTCTTTCAAAAGACGCTCGATATCGTCGCCAGCATGGCCGCCGATGAAGCCGTAAGCGACCGTTTCCCCACCCAGTTCACGTAGCACCCTGGACACATTGATGCCCTTACCCCCAGGTTGTCGTTTAAAGCTGACCCAGCGGTTTGTATCATCCAGCACAAGGTTATCAACTTCAACATGCTGGTCAAGAGCAGGGTTGAGTGTCACGGTAGCGATCATTTATATCCTTTCAACTTTGAGCATATTGGTGCTGCCGGTCTGTCCGATAGGAACCCCCGCCGTGACCACGACCAGATCACCCTTGCCGGCAAGGCCGGCCTTACATACAGCTTCAGCAGCAACTTTGAACATGCTTACAATGAGCTTCGATTCCTTTACTTTCATGGAGGTAACACCCCAGGAAAGCGATAGCTGCCTCTGGATTATCTCATTGGGTGTAACAGCTACGATAGGGGTACGGGGACGGTATTTGGATACACGTCTCGCCGTGCTGCCCGAGGCAGTATAGGCGATTACAGCTCTGGCCCCAATCTGGTGAGCAGTATGGCAGGCAGCATAGCTAATAGCATCATCGGTCAGGGGTTGCAGGTCCTTGCCACGGCTGGCGAACATTTCTTCATAAGGAAGAACTGCCTCAGTCTCCAGCGCGATTAAATGCATGATGTTAACAGCCTCCACCGGGTAATGCCCGATGGCTGTTTCCTCGGAAAGCATAACCGCATCAGCGCCATCGAAGATAGCATTAGCTACATCCGTGGCCTCGGCACGTGTAGGAATGGGCGAATCAACCATTGATTCCAGCATCTGCGTAGCCACTATCACGGGCTTGCCAACACGGTTGCATTTACGTATCAGCTCTTTTTGAACGATAGGCACACGCTGAATGGGTATCTGCACACCCAGGTCACCCCGCGCCACCATCACTCCATCGGTAACATCAAGTATGCCATCGAAATTATCCAGCGCCTCGGATCGCTCAATTTTTGCTATGATCTGGGCTGCAGAATTATGTTCTTTGAGAAAAGTACGTACCCTGTTGATATCCTCCGGCTTCTGCACGAAGGATAAGCCGACAAAGTCGATGCCCTGAGCAATTCCCGTCTCGAGGTGTTGCCAGTCTTCAGCAGTTACCGAATCGGTCTCCCATTTAACACCCGGGACATTGATGCCTTTGTTATCAAGCAACCGGCCGCCACTGATCACCCTGCACTTCACACTCTCATGGCTGATAGAGGTAACCTCAAGCTTGATCTGGCCATCATCAAGGAAGATCTCCTGCCCCAACTTAACCTGCCGGGGAAGCTCAGGAAGATCAACGGAGACCTGGTTTTCATCACCGAGAATGTCACGCGTGGTCAATATGAATTCTGCTCCCTCGCGTAGCTTTATGCCACCCTTTTTTGTTCTGCCTGTGCGTTCCTTGGGGCCAGGCAGATCCAGCAAAATTGCCACAGGAAGCTTCCGCTTGTCGGCCTCACGTCGTATGGTTTTAATATAATTCTCGTGCTCTTCAGGCGTGCCATGAGAGGCATTGATACGCGCCACATTCATCCCTGAATTTATAAGCTGTTTGAGCATAGCGGGGATAATGCTGGCCGGACCTATCGTACAAACTATCCGTGTCCTGCGAACACGTGTATTTTCAATTAACTTTTCTTTCATAGCCAGGGTCTAATACTCGCGATACCAGTTCTGGTCAATCTCAGCCAGGGCATTGGCATCCAGCCCCAGTTTGGCATGCCACGGTCTGGCACTGCGATTGGCGATGGCCGCCAGCTCTTGCATCCTCCTTGCCGCCACATTCATCAGGAACTCGTTCCTTTTCTCCCGTTTTAATATACTAATCGCTTCCTGCCAGATGGCACGCCCTCCCAGGAAACCGGAGGCTCCAGCAGTACAGGCGATGGAGACCTGCTTTTTAAACAGATCGTAATCCACCCCCGCACTTAATATGACCCAGGGCACCTGCGAGGCAAGGTCAAGCTCGCGACAATTCTCCGCCATCTTGGCCTCGTCCCTCTCATATTTCATGTCGGCAGGGAACTCCGCTTTGAGCACATCCACGGGCAATGCCGTGATCTGCCTGGCGGTCTCTATCACCATCTCGGGCAGGTGGGCAGCAAATTCCACTGAATCCATATCTTCATCTTCAATCCTGTAGGTTTTGGGCTCGACCAGGAACGGTATGTCGTATCTGACGCAGTCGGAAGCCACCTTCGCAATTGTCTTAAGCTGCCTGGTGGCCAGCTTCTTGATATCAGGGCGGTAATAAACGAGTATCTTGACAGCAGAAGCGCCCATGCGCTTGACTTTCTCCACGCTCCAATCCTTAAGCAGCGTGGTAATACGGCCGGTGGGATCCTGCTCATAGCCGGTGGCCTCTACGCTGACCAGGAGACCTGTCCCGCCTTTCAGTGCTCCTGCTGCCAGACACTGTGCTGCTCCATACTCAGGATCCAGCAGCACTGCGCTGGAGTAAGGCTCCAGAGCGAGGCATATATCGAGCTTCATCTGCACTATATCGCTATAATCCGGATCTGCCTTGTGTGCCTCCTGGATCATTTGAACCAGCCCTGC
>DFZI01000059.1 GCA_002383665.1 Dehalococcoidia bacterium UBA4060 | reverse complement strand
ATGTTTCCACTGTCAACGGGGTGTATAATAATATGAACATGTGTGAACATGGCAACCATGAGGAGGGGTAGCAAGTATGTCAACGCCGGAATATGCCTCGCCTGCAACACGTCCTGCGCAGGAGATCGATGATCTGAAGAGCAAGTCTGCCTCCCTGGAGAAGAGGATGTCGGAGCTGATGAAGCTGGTGGAAGCCAATTCCAATTATCGCAACGAGATCATCTGGCTGGCCGAGGAGATCAACCGCATCCAGAAGCAGATCAGAGACCTTGAGCCAAAAGACGGACGGACTTAGCTGCAAGCATCCTGCCCGTCCAGTTATTTTGGCCTAAACCTTTGCAAGGCAGGATTCGTTTCTTGATTGACCAATAATAATTGGAGCGTTATACATGCAGGATGATTTTAGACTGACATTCAGGGAGAAAGAGGTCCTGGACCTGATGGCGAGGGGCTATCTGAACAAGCAGATTGCCGGGAGTTGCGGCATTACCGAGCAGGCCATCAAGAACTGTGTGAGCAGGATATTGAAGAAGCTGGATGCACATAACCGCACCGGTGCGGTCATCAAGGCCACCCGCTGCGGCCTCGTCCAACTGGAAAAATAAAGCCTGGCAGGACATTTTACTGTAAGAAAGCACCCATGCAAGCCGTGTCTCCTCGGGGACGACCGACCGGAAGTCCTGAATAGTACAAATCAGCTCAATTCTGGTATATTTTTGTCTGAATACTGTCCGGCATAGCCAACAGAAGGAGAAACATGGGGAGATTGGTTTATAAGATCCAGACACCTGATGAGGCGCTGGCCTGGGCGCAGACCAATAACTGGCTGCTGCTCGGAGCCACCGAGACTTACGATAGCTGCACCTTCCTTTCACCGGCAGGAACGGTCGTGGAGTTCAGCTTCGAAAGGGACAAGGTAACTGTACGATCCCTGCTTTCATATGCCACCAGATAGGGCATAGTGAGTCTGCCGTCAGGGGCGGATGTTCACTTTAACATCGGGCGGGACTAACACCGTCTGTGAGAGATAAATGCAATGATAGGCGGCTTCAGGGAAAAGCTCAGGCATAGGAGTCGGGCTTTTTGTGCGCCTTGGAAACCTTAAGTTCTTTTGGCCCCTTTTCGGCGAAGATAATAACACCCGCGGTCGAGATTAGGGTTGTAGTGATAATAACCGCCATAACTATATCGGTATATAGTTCAGCGTTGGGTATTTGAGATACAGCTACAAGCTGGACCAGCACGGCTGCGGATTCACCCCGTGCCAGCATTGTCGTCAGCATACCCAGGTTTTCCAGCAGGGTGTTGTTGCCGGCGGATGACAGGAGCACCGCTATCATCCTGGCAAAGAGCAGCACGAAGGCAGCTACAATGCCGAAGATAACATATTCCGGATGGCTGAAGCTTACGATAGCCCCGAGGTAGATGAAGAAAAATGTTTTGATAAAGAAATAAATCTCAGCCGTGAAGCCTTTCATTACCAGCGTGGATTGGATTGTAGTTCTGAATTTAAGTTTTTTGCTCAGGCTGACACCGTTGCCGAGCATAATGCCGAAGACCAGGGCAAATATGACACCGCTGCCGTTAATCGACTCGGTCATAAAGTACATGAGGAAAACGACGGCCAGTGTGACGATATCATTGTAGCTTTCCTTCTGCATAAGGGAAAGCATCCACACCCATACCATCCCGGCAAATGCGCCTATGGTAATACCGAGTGAAAAGCGGAGAAGTATAGCCTGCCCTGCAGCGGAGAGCGAGATTCCCGTTTCTCCGCTGGTTATGGCTTCTATGAGGATGAGGGCGAGCACGATAATAAAAGGGCTGTTAAGCACGGATTCCAAGCTGAGTAGTGAGGAGACCTGTTGCTTTATCCTGGCATGTGAGACAAGGGCAATGATGGTGGCTGAACTGGTACCTCCGATGATCGTTCCCAGAAGCAGGCTATTGAGTAAAGGCCAATCGTAAAGATAGTGCACAGGCCAGCTTATGGCAAATATGGAAAAAGCAACTCCCAGTACAGCCAGGGCCAGCGCCCTCGGAGCATTGGAAATGATGCCAGCAAAATCGAAGCCTATGCCACCATTAAAGATGATTATGATCAGTGCCAGGTTGGCGATTAATTGTGAGACGGATGTAAGCTGAACAGGGTCAAATATATGCAAGATCGGCCCGATCAGGTAGCCAAGCCCCAGCAGCATGAGGATATCAGGGAAATTGGTTTTTTTAAATAGGTAGTCGGCCAGGAAACCTATGATTAGGAGCAGTCCAAACAGTCCGAAGATTTCATTGGCAGTTAGGTTCTGGAGCATTTTTTCCTGTTATTTTACCGCAATCAGGCCAGTATTTGCATTACGTTCATATTAATTCCGCCCTTGTTAAAATGAAATTAGCTGGTGCCGCAGCCAAGCTATTCCACCTTGCGGGGGCTCAGCGCCCTCTGTTAAGCGACCTCAGGATGGCCGTTAGAAGGCTGAGCATGGGTGTATCCGCCTTCAATGCCTGTGCCCTTTTCAGCGGTTCACCCCAGATAGCTTCCACCTCCATGGCGCGGCCTTCCACGAAGTCGATCATGGTGCTGGGACGATAGCTCGCCATAGTTGAGGTCTGATTAAACATATCATCGATAATGCGGGGGCCGTCGATCCGTTTCTTTTCATGGTGGGCTTCCAGGTCGGCATTTCCAGCGGCGATGACCTCCTGCATCAATACCCGGGCAGCGCGGCTGAGATCAGGGTCGGCCATCACTTTATCGGTGGTTATGCCTCCTCCCGCCACGCAGAGGCCGCTGAAAGGTATGTTCCAGCAGAGCTTTTCCCAGCGCACCTTCAGCAGGGAAGAGGTGGTGACGACGTCGGCCTTACTTCCCCTCCATAGTGATAGCGCTTCCTCCAGCTCGTTGGGATTATCCTGATAGTGGCCGATGGTGACCCTGCCATAGTCGAGGTGGTGGATGGTGTCCGGCTCGCCGCGGTTTATGCAGGTGAAGGCCATGCCGCCGAAGATCTTCTCCCCGCCGAACCAGGCGGCGAAGCGGTCCTCCAGGCCCAGGCCGTTCATCAGCACCAGTATGCGCGTGTGCGGGCCGACGCAGGGTTGCAGCAGCTTCTGCCCTTCATTCAGGGAGGTGGCCTTGAGGGAGCAGATGACCCAGTCCACCGTGCCGATCTCTTCAGCTGATCTGAATATAGAGGGGTGTGGCAGTGTGAAATTCCCGGCAGGGCTGGTGATTTTGAAGCCAGACATACTCACGGCCTCGTAGTCACGCCGGAGAAGGAAACGCACATCATGTCCTGCCTCGGCCAGCCGCCCGCCGTAATAGCCGCCCACCGCTCCCGAGCCGATGACTGCGACCGACTTTTTATCCTGCATATCTGATAAAGTCCTTGCGGTTTTTATCCTTCCTGCCATCCATACTGATCATACATGTGCCGTCATGGCAGGCACGGTTCAAGTTTGCAGTGCAGAAGTAATTTTATATGCTGCGGGGCCTGTTGACAATGTTTGGGAGCGCCTGGTGCGACGGTGCATTAATATGAAGTATGACCTGCGTTAAGTATAATTACTGACATGCCGGTCACGGGGAGGCTTCAGGCCGGCCAGTGGGGATAAAGCTGCTGGCGGTGAGTTGCTCAGTTCCTGTTGCCGGTTGCACCTGCCCGCATGCCCGTGTGCCATCCGTCTGCATTCACATCTGGACCCCGCCCGCAACCAGGCCCTCATTACTGTTTCCCTCGCGAACAGCTCGTTCATGAGCACCTCTCAAATGCAGTCTATCGCAGTATATTCGTAAAGGTCAATAAAATGCGTTTAATCCAGGTAAATAAGCTTGTATTTTTGCCTTCTTCATGCGGAAGATCAGGGCTGCATATGTAAGGTGAGATGATCATACATAGAGGATATTGCAAGTTGCCGGGAATGGTCCTCGCCATCATGGTTCTGGGCGTTGCGGGTTTTGCTTTTTACAGTGCCTATTATCTCGTCACCTGGTAAGAGCTGCGTCCTGTTTTTGAGGGTAGGTGTTGATATAAAAGGAGCGGCAGGGTGTACAACCCTGCCGCTCCTTTGCCTTGAATATGTCCTTTATTTCCAGGCAGGCATATCCGGTCTCTGGCGTGGGGTGGAGTTGTCGGCCCTGGGTGGTCTGTCGGGCTTGGGCAGTTCGAAAGCTGGTTTCTGGGCCAGCCAGGCTTTACAGGCATCATATTGCGCCTGCGTAATCCGGCTGTCTTTTAGCAGCCTGTCCAGTGCCTCGGTGGCCTTTGCCGCATCCATGAAGGCCAGCGGCGGCATGTCTGCGGGACGTGCATTCAGCCAGGCTTTGTATTGGTCGGCCTGTGCCTGGGTGAGCTTGCCATCGCTAACCCACTTGGCAAAGAGGTCATCCATATTTTTCTGTGCGAGTTCTTTTTCTGCCTGTTTGAACGCATCTGCCAGCTTCTGCTGGTCGATGCCCAGTATCTGGGCAGCTCTTTCCATCACCTTGCCATTGAAGGGGCCGCCCATGGGCCCTCCCGGGTTTACATTCTTGCCGTCATCGGCGCTGGTTGCAGCGGCCGCGGCAAAAACAAGCACACCAGCGATCATTAAGGCCACAGAGGCCAGCAACGCCTTTTTCCACATGTGTATCCTCCTTTGTTCGTTTATTAACACACTGACTATATCAGCGATGTTTATATTCAGCATATAACCCATTTGTTAATCAATTATTTAGACCGTGCAGAAATTTTATATAGGTTGCTGTGGGGAAATTGGGTAGATCCTTGCCTGGATACAGCAATATATTATAGACTTGCCATATTATGATTTAAGGAGGCTGCTATGGATAAATCCGGACAGGATATTCAGGATAAGGCGTTTTCCCTGGCCAAACAATATGAGTTGGAGAACGGCAACTGTGCTCAGAGTACTCTGTGTGGTGTGCTGGAGGCACTGGGGATGGAGAACAACGATGTGTTCCGTTCGGCGACGGGCCTGGCTGATGGGGTGGGCTTGACGGGTGAGGGGCACTGCGGCGCTCTTTCCGGTGGGGCTATGGCGATAGGCTGCATCTTCGGCAGAAAACGGGAGGATTTCAAACGGCGGGGCAAGATGCTCAAAGCGGCTATACTTTCACGCCAGCTCGTCAACCGCTTCAAGGAAAAATACGGTACCTGTTCCTGCCGTGAGCTGCAGACTAAATTTTTCGGCGGATTCCTGGACCTGCTGGACCAGTCCAATTTTGAGGAAGCTCAGAAGCGTGGTATGCCCGAGACATGCTCCAACCTGGCGGGCGAGGTTGCCAGGCTGACTGCTCAGATCATTCTGGAGCAACAGGAAAAAGAGGCTGCTAAATCCCAGTAGGCCAAGCGACGATCGGAATGCACTGGCTGAGGCTATTGACATGTTCGGTGAAAAATGATCGGTCAGGCCTGCATGATAGGTGGTTGTTTCCGTTCTTTTTGCCCGGGAGCAAGCAGCTTTTCGAAAGCCAGTATGATCCAGTCACCCGTTTTGTCCAGGCAGGTTATCAGCAGGCCGCCGGCGGCATCCACTGAATTGACCAGCGGGTTTTTGCTTCCGGCTGTCGCGTGTGGCATTTCAATTTCAGGCTCCAGGTGCTGATCTGAAAGAATTTCTTCCCTGGATGATTGCCCGGCAGATATGTTATTGCTTATTTTGGCGGGCAAAGGCAGGTGGGCCGGTTCGATATCCACAGAAGGAGGTCCCAGCGGTGCAGGCGACGAAAGTCGGGCAAGGGTTTCTTCGCAGATGGTTGAAAGCTCATTGCCCAGGAACGGGTATCTCTTTTCTATGTGTGAAATGCTGTACTTGAGCTCGAACAAGGCGGAGAGGAAATTTTCCAGTCGGTCCCCAGTGAAGCTGGCTTCAGGCATATCATGAATCAGGCGGTCGGGTTGATCTGCCATTAACTAATATTAGAACAGCTTCAGCCGATTTTCAAGGTCAGCCCGGCCGGGCAGTGGTCGGAGCCGTACACGTCTTTCAGTATAAACGCCCTGGCCAGGGCGGGCAGCAGGCTCTCGGAGATGAAGAAATAGTCCAGCCTCCAACCTATATCCTTTTCACGTGCCCGGAAACGATAGCTCCACCATGTATACTGTCGGGCATCGGGGTGGAGATGGCGGAAGGTATCGATATATCCGTGGGAGACCAGTTTATCGATCAGAGCCCTCTCCTCGGGCAGGAAGCCCGAAGTATCTTTGTTGGCCTTCGGCCGGGCCAGGTCGATCTCCCGGTGGGCCGTGTTGAAATCACCGCAGAGAACGATGGTCTTGCCCTGCGCTTTATACCTGTCGATATGTTCAATGATGGCATCGTAAAAGGCCAGTTTGAAGGGCAGCCTGGAGGCCATGATCTCAGCATTGGCGGCTCCTTCCTTGCGTGCGGTCTCCACCTCGCGGGGCGAGTAGGCCTTGGGGAAATATACATTGAACAGAATAAAGTCGGGGAACTCCGTCATCAGCACCCGGCCTTCTCTATCAAAGTTCTCACTGCCGATGCCGCGTTCAATTTTCAAGGGTTTCTCCTGGCTGAAGGTGGCCACGCCGCTATAGCCCTTTCTGTCGGCGAAGTTCCAGGTTGTATGGTAGCCGTGAGGAGATTGCAAGGCAGCGGGCAACTGGTTTTCCTGGAGCTTGGTCTCCTGGAAGCATATTATATCTGGGGCAGGTTTCTCCAGCCAGGACAGGAAGGACAGAGGAGGCTGGCCGGGTGGTGCCAGGTTGGACTTATCCAGCATGTTGCGCATGCTCACCACGTTCCAGGTCAGAATGGTCAGCTCTTTCGGCATAAATATCAGTTTCCCGGTTAGATCTACCGGTCAGAAACTCCGGTCACTAAAACCTAAGCAGATTCCGGGATTTCCCTGTCAGGGTTGTGGTTTCTCATCCTCGCTCCATTCCTGCATCATCTTCTTGATGCGGATGGCGAGGTTGGGATTGGTGCGCAGGCGTTCGATGAAGACGGGGCAGCCTTCCAGTATGGAGTTCTCGGCAGCCGAGGCCAGGCTGCCCAGGAGCTGGTTGAGGCCGAGCTCGTCGGCGCCTGGTGTGCCGAGGATGGTCATGTTGGGCCCGAGCTGCTTTTTCAGGTCGAGCTCGGTGACGCGTACGGGCAGCATACAGTTCTTGTACCAGGGACAGTTCCTGCACTGCAGGATTGATTGTGCCTCGTCGAGAATATCAGCCATAACGTTTCCTCACTTTATAGTAGCCCTTCGCGGCCTCCGCCGCAAAAATAGCTGCATTTGGGACAATAGCGAGAATCCTTATCGATATAATTGCCGCAGTTGGGGCAGATGGGCTGGAGCGGTCTGCCGCAATAGCCGCAAAA
>DFZI01000060.1 GCA_002383665.1 Dehalococcoidia bacterium UBA4060 | reverse complement strand
GAAAAAGAGGATATCGCACGGTTTATCTATGACATATTCGAAGGGCAGGGTGAATCGTATCCGGATACACCAGTATTGCGCGATGGGGTGGATTCTATCGTTCTGATTGAGCATGATATGGGCGTGGTTATGGATATCGCTGACAGGATAGTGGTGCTCGACTTCGGTCGCAAAATCGCCGAAGGAACGCCTGAAGAAATAGCAGCCGACAAACAGGTTATTGCTGCCTACCTGGGTCAGGGCTGAATAGCTGAGCTACAGCCAGCGCTTTCGACGCTTGTAGTGTTTAATTTCTTTGTAGCTCTTCTTGGTCCCGCTGGCCGAGATGCCCATGTAGAATTCCTTTATATCTTCCCTGCCTTTTAGGTAATCGGCCGAGCCGTCCAGCACTACACGCCCGTTTTCCATCACATACCCGTAGTGTGCGGTGTTAAGTGCCACTCTTACATTCTGTTCAACCAGTAAGATAGATGCCTTCCGATCAGTATTAAACTTCTTGATGATATCATAGATCTGCTCGACAACCATGGGAGCCAGTCCGAGCGAAGGTTCATCCAGCATCATCAGAGATGGAGCGGCCATCATGGCGCGGCCGATCACCAGCATTTGCTGCTCGCCACCCGACAGGTAGCCAGCAATATTATTTTTAAGGCTTTCCAGGCGGGGAAAATAGTTGTAAACCATCTTAAAGTCGGCGCTAACATCTCTGGCCCGTGAGCGGCTGTATGATCCCACTATTAGATTTTCCTGAGCCGTCAGATGTCCGAACACCCTCCTGCCTTCCAACGCCTGAACGATTCCCAGCTTGCCAATTTCGGCCGCACTCCTTTTATCTATTCTCTGACCATTCCACTCGATGTTTCCATCGGTGATCTCACCTTCTTCGATGCGCAGAAGTCCTGATATGGCCTTTAAAGTTGTAGTCTTGCCGGCGCCATTGGCACCGAGCAAGGCCACAACCATGCCATCAGCCACAGAAAGCGAAATGCCGTAGAGTACTTTTACCACATTAAGGTAAGATACTTCTAAATTGTTAAGCTTTAGCATCTATTTTTTAGCCGATATGAGACAATTAACTGCTTATTCGTATTTGATGTAGGGTGCATCTACCCAGCCTGTAAGTGGTACCATCTCCCCCTGCTGAATCTGGAATATCTTTACCGATTTGGAACCACGCCTGTCAACCGGATCGGAGAAATCCACGGGACCATGGAGCCCTTCGACATCGTAACCTTTGACCATGCGGAATCCTTTTTCTTCCCCAGCTTTCCAGGCGACAGAATCACCGCTGGTCAGCACGTCCAGGGTGGAATTTTTCAGTGCCTGTCGGATAATCTCAGCGTTGATCAGCGATGCAGACCATCCGCAAAGGTAGTCGTTATTACCTACATACTGGGGATGCAGTTTCTTACAGTATTCGTCCATCTTGGCCATGCCTGGCACGTTATCTCCCCAATTAACGGTGGGAAACACACCGTATACATCATTACTGATCTGTTTTCCTGATAGGTCAATCAGTGCCTTGGTAAATCCGGCGTGTCCGCAGGCAACAGTCATACCCGGTATCAGTTTCAGCTGATAGGCATTTTTCAAGATAACAGAGGTTGGCGCAGGTGTACTGCCGATGAAAAGGATATCCGGATTTTTCTCTTTTATCCTGGTAAGGGCATCCGTCTCCGATAAGGTAGTTGTCTTATGCTCCTCAATCGTGACAATATCGACCCCAAGGTCAGCAGCAGCCACCTTAGCGGCATCTCTTACACCGTAGCCCGTCGAGTTGCTGAGGATTTCAAGCGCCATTTTAGGCTTCCCCGGGCCTTTCCAGATGTTCTTCAGATAATAATTGGTAAATGCGGCCCAGTCATCTCCGTAGTCAGGAAGCTGTGAATATATATGTGCCGGAGGGTTGGTCAGGGAAGGTGAACTGAAAATCACGAGCGCCGGGAAGCCGGCTTTATTGGCAGCTTCTTTTGAGGCGGTGGCATCGTACGAAGATACTATGGTGAAAAACAGACATCCGTCATCCATTAGCTTCTTGACGTTGGTGGTCGCGATCGCAGCATTATAACCCGTATCGTACCAGACTATTTCGATTTTATTTCCGTCAACGCCACCCAACTCATCATTAATATACTTCCAGGCGTCGAGCTCACCCTGTCCGATAGGCTGGCCTTTTTCAGCGGCCGTGCCTGTGAAGCAAATACTGCATCCTATCTTTAGTTGTTTTTGGGAATCAAGTTTCCCTGCGGGTGTCTGTGAAGCGCATCCCGCAGCAAATGTAAATACGAAGGCAGCTACTGTCACTAAAATAATCGCTGTAAAAGTCCTGTGTTTCTTCATTGATCCCCCTTATTAAAATAAGTCTTTTTTATATCAAACCCTCACCGGGGTATTGTTTTCAATATGAGAAAGGCCACATACGGTAAGATGCTTTAAACAAGTTCCATCGGTGAGCCAAGCCCTTGGGTTCCAACACAAGGAACAACACCATGATCAGTCCAAAGATCATGGGGCTCAATCCGGTTGCGAAGCCAGACGGTATTCCAGGAAGACTCCTCTCGACCAGGGGAGCCAGAAGGGTTACGCACTGCTCCAGCAGACGTATGAAGACAGTACCGATTATGGGACCTATCGAGGTGCCCAGCCCGCCGATAATCAGGATGCCGATATACAGGATGGACTGACTGAAGGTAAAATCCTCCGGTGTTATATGTCCTCTCCACTGTGCAAAAAGCGATCCGGCAATGCCAGCGAAGAAACATCCCAGAAAGAAGGCCAGCAACTTAAAAGCGAACACATTTATACCCATAACCTTGGCTGCAAGATCGTTATCACGCACGGCGATAAAAGCCCTGCCGATCCGGCTGCGGGCCAGGTTGGTGGCAAATAATACGCATAACACTGTAATCGATATTATCAGGAAGAACTGACTGGCCTCGGTATCGAAGATCAGAGGGCCAATTGAAGCTGCTTCTACCCCCAATCCCATGGAGCCGCGTGTAACATCAGTCCAATGGTTGGCGACCCAGATGATGATGAACTGAGCGGCAATCGTAGTGATAGCCAGATAAAAACCTTTTACCCGCATGGACGGGATCCCGAATAGAAGACCGATCAGGCCGGCCGAGACGCCGGACAGGAGTAAGGCCAGCAGGAATGGCATATGGTAGCTGCCGGCTAAAATTGCAGTGGTATATGCCCCAACAGCCATAAAACCGGCATGGCCTATTGATAATTGTCCGCAATATCCGACGAGTATATTCAACCCGATAATTGCAATGGTGGTTATGCCAATCAGGTTCATCACATCCAGCCAGAACCTGGGGAAATAGAAGGGAAAGGTAAAAACTATAAGCAGGAATACGATGAACAATGTCCATTGTGTCTTGGTACGGATAATGGCGGTATCCGTAGCATAGGAGTAATTACGTATACCACAGGGAAGGCTCATTGCTTAAATCCTCTCGATCCTTTCTTCGCCGAAAAGCCCGTACGGCTTGAATAGCATGACCAGAATTATGATGACAAAAGGAATCAGGTCCTTAATGCCCGGGCCTATGATTGATGTTAGATAACCAGCCCCGATATTTTCACACAGGCCAATCAGTGGGCCAGCTACCATACAGCCGATAAAGGAGTCCATGCCACCCAGTATCACCACGGAAAAGGATTTGAATCCGGTTTCAATCAGGGCACTGGTAATGCCACCGATGCTCGAAATCAATACCCCGCCTGTGGCGGCTACGATGCAGGCAAATATCCAGGACAGGGAAAAGATGCGGTTGATAGGTACAGCACAGGCCTGTATAGCCAGTTGATCGTCTGCAGCGGCCCTCATGGCAATGCCCATCTTATGGAATTTGAAGAACAATGAAAGCAGTATAAACAGTGCAAGTGATATTCCTGCTGCCCACACGTATTCCTGTGAGATGACTGCCGATCCGATGTTTATTGGATCCTGCGGGAACAGTACCGGAAGTTTTGCCACGCTTATAGGCCAGACTACGATGACAATTCCCTCCAGGAAATAGCCCAGGCCCAGCGTGACTGCTATAAGGGAAAGTGTAGGTTGCCCGATCAGGGGCCTCAGGGTAAACCTCTCAATAGCCCAGCCCAGGAATATTGCAAATAATATTGTCATGATCATACCGGCCCATACAGGAAAGTGTGCCTGAACCAGTATGCCGTAGGTAAACCAGGATGAGATCAGCACGAGCTGCCCGAGGGCAAGATTGGCTACTCTGCTCGACTTCCAGATAAGGGCAAATCCAAGTGCTATCAGAGCATAGATCATGCCCACTGCGAGGCCCGTTATCGTATACTGTAACAACTGCTCCATAATCCTTCCTATATATCCCAAATCCTGATTTCGGTTGAAACTGTGCCTTTCCTGCCGTCCTGGTAGGTAATAGAGGCATCTACCGTCAAGGATTCCTTATTATTAAAAATAGCGTCGATCGCCGTTTTATAGCGAATCTCCATGAATTCGCGTCTAAGCTTGCGCGTGCGCGTCAGTTCCGCTTCATCGGGGTCGAATTCCTTATGCAATAACATGTATCTTTTCACTCTTGACAGCTCAGGCAGATAGTCGTTGACTCTGGATAGGTCCTTCTTTATTAGCTCGGCTACCTCCTGCTTCTGGGAGAGGTCTACAAAAGTTGTATAAGGGATGCCATTGCGTTCTGCCCATTTGCCTACCATGGCAAAATCAATATTGATTATAGCTGCTACGAACGACTTGTCTTTGCCGCCGATAACCATCACATCCTTGATATATGGGCTGAAACGCAGCCTGCCTTCGATGTATTGTGGGGCATAACGGGCGCCGGTCATCAATGTCCCCATATGATCGAGCCTGTCCAGGAAAATCAGATGCCCGTTTTCGTTGATATTGACTGCATCGCCTGTATAGCACCAGCCGTCTTTTTTGACTGTGGACGTCTTTTCTGGCTCATTTAAATATTCTTTAAATGTACATTCGCTGCGGACAAGCAATTCCCCATCGTTCGCGATACGGACTTCTATTCCAGCAGCCGGGCGTCCTACACTCTGGAAATCGATCTCCCCTTTGTTATGTGAGGAAATAAAGCCGGCCTCTGTGCTCGCATATGTCTGTCGAAGTTCGATGCCTATAGCATGGATTAATCTGAACGTATCCAGGCTTAGCACAGAGCTGCCGGTTACAGCGAATCTGACCATTTTCAAACCCAGACGATCCTTGAGGGGGCGCAGCAAAAGATAATAGGCAATTTGATGAAGTGCTTTCCAGAAAATGTCCGGCTGTTTATTTGCGAAATTAAAGTCGGCTATCTTATATCCAATCGGTATCAGCAGGTTATATGTGAATCTCTTCAAAGGGTGGGCATCGGTAATCTTGACCTGTATTTCGCTTACCAGGCTTTCCCATTGCCGGGGGCCGTAGATGACGAAATCAGGCCCTACCTCACGCGTGTCCTCAGCAATGGTCTCAGGCTCTTCAGCAAAGTTCAGCCTTGCCCCTGTCAGTATATGGGGTATGGTGGCAAAGTAGCTGTCACCCACCCAGGCAGCCGGGAAATTAGAGACAAGGTCATCGTTCTTATCAAGTGGATAGACCCTGATAAAATTGCGGGCAGTCTTAATTAGGGCGTTATGAGTCAAGACAGCTCCTTTTGGCAGCCCTGTAGTACCTGAGGTGTAGTAGATAAAGGCCGTATCATCGGTCTTGCCCTGTTTGATATTTTGTTCAAAAAGGCCGGGATGATCCTTTTCATACGTCATTCCCAGTTCGATTACTTTCTCAAAACTGATGAGCAGAGGATCATCGTAGTTATGCAATCCCTTTGGGTCCCAATATATGACCTTTTTCAAAGCCGGTAATTCGGGCACTATCTCAAGGAATTTGTCTACCTGTTCCTGGTCATTGGCTACAGCGAAACGGGCGCCTGAGTGACCAGCAATATATTTAAGCTCGGAAGGAGCCGAATCGACATATGCACCTGTAGATATTCCACCAGCTGCCTGCACGGCGAACTCGGCCCAGAACCATTCAGGCTCATTGTCACCGATGATACAGGCAACATCTCCACGTTTAAGACCAAGGCTGATCATGCCCAGTGAAAAGAACTTTACCTTATTAAAATATTCCGTCCAATTATACCTGTACCAGATGCCACGCTTTTTTACGCACATGGCATTCTGATTACCCCAATTAAGGTAATTCTGTTGTATAAGCTGTGGAATGGTATATGTATCTATCATGTGATTTTCATGATACAGGCAAACCGAGAGTTTAGCCTGCTCTATTAAGAGAGTCTAAACTGCTCGGCTACCTTTCTAAAGCCGAAAAGCGAGCCTTCGATGGTCTTGTGGTCTACACAAAACGAAATGCGGAAATATCCGGGCGTACCAAACCCACGGCCTGGTACGGTGAGAATACTCATTTTTTGCAATTCATGAACAAATTCCACGTCATTCTCAATTGGCGACCTCGGGAACAAGTAAAATGCCCCTTGTGGTTTCACCATTTTATAGCCCATATCAGTCAGGTTATTATACAGGAAATTTCTTTTTTCCTCATATTCCGGTACAGGTACAGATATATGTTGCAGGTGACGCACGATATTTTGCATCAATGCAGGAGCATTAACATATCCCAGTGTCCGATTGCAAAAGATAAGAGCGTCTATCAGTTCTGGCTTGTTATCAATATCGGGATGGACTGCCACGTAGCCGATGCGCTCACCGGGCAAAGCCAAGTCCTTGGAATGTGAGGTCGCGATCAGGCTTCTATGATATGCCGGAAAGACAGGCACATATTTTAACCCGTCATACATCAGGTTGCTGTATGCCTCATCACTAATAAGATGAATAGGAATATTGAACTGCTTTTCTTTGCGTAGTAATACTTCACCTATACTTCTTATCAGCTTCTCAGGATAAACTACGCCGGTAGGGTTGTTGGGGGAATTGATGATCACCGCTCTTGTTTTCTTGTTAATAGCTTTTTCAAGGCTGTTCAGTTCTGGTAGGAAATTATCGTCCGTCTTAACTGCCACAGTCTTGCCGCCATGATTATCAATATAGTTATCGTATTCCATGAAGAATGGTGCGAAAACGATTACCTCATTACAGGGGTTCAATATTGCTTTGAGTATTATATTGAGTGCACCCGCCGCTCCTACTGTCATTACAATATCACCTGCTGTGCACTGTAGGCCAGTTTCCAGCGAGACCTGTTTCGCCACAGCTGCCCTTGTTTCCTCGTAGCCCGCATTTTCCATATAGCGGTGCATGCCGGGAATCGGATTTTCACTCAGTCTTTTTAACTCCTGTTTGAATGCGGCAGGTGGCTCCATGATAGGGTTTCCCAAAGACAAGTCAAAAATGCTGTCCTCGCCATATTTTTTCTTGAGAAGGTTGGCCTCTTCAAACATCTTTCGGGTCCATGAACCCTCGGCCATTCTTCTTTTAACATTTTCAGATATTGACACTGGCAGCAGCCTCCTGACCTCTTTCGAAAGCACGGATATTTATATCCAATATTTTAGCAGGTAATCTTTCACTGAGACTTTTTTTCCACAGGTAATCGGTTATTTTGATCGGGGAAAGCTTTGATAAATAGCCCAGCATAAAAATATTTAACATTCTGACATCGCCTAATTGGGCTGTTTCACGTGATCCTTCAACCATCAGGATTTTGTTTGTCCTTTGCAAAAAAGACTTATTAATGGCTTCATCGGTGGGATAAACGCTCATGCCCAGAGATATAGAAAGCGGAGGGATTGCATGATTGTTAATAATCACTATGCCATCAGGCCGGATATAATTGACCCAGCGCACTGCCTCGAGTTTTTCGAATGCCAGCAATATATCGGCACCTTGGGGGCTGATCAATGGTGCATAAACTGCTTGCCCCATGCGCAAATGGCTGGTAACGCTTCCTCCACGCTGTGCCATACCCAGCGTATCTGTCTTTTTAACATCCAATCCCATGGCGAGCGCCGCTTCGCCCATTATATCACTGGCCAGGATAATGCCCTGGCCGCCTACGCCTACCAGCAGAATATCCTGTTTGTTATCACCTTTTTTAATCATGGCAGCTTAATCTTTACGATAGAGGTCCGATAGCATGTTTAGGGCATATCTGTTCACAGATCCCGCATTCATCGCCCATGCAGCTATAAACATCAATATGTACTTTCCCATCCTGTTTCTGGATGGCAGAACAGCCGATCCTCAGACAAACGTCGCAGTTATTGCAAACACCGGCGTTTACCTGCCTCTGGTTCTTACGCCTCTTGTTTTTAACAGCGCAATTACCTCTGACGATCACCACCGATAGCTCATCCTTGTCTAACGCAGACTTTATTCCTGAACGGACGGCTTTAACGTCGAATGCATTTATTACCTGCACATCCTTGACGCCGATGCCTCTGACCAGTTTTTCTATGTCTACGGCTTTTGTTGTTATACCCTGGGCCGTAATACCGGTGCCGGGATGATCCTGGTGGCCTGTCATCGCAGTTGTCCCATTATCCAGAACCAGTACCGTGATTTTGGAGTCATTATATACGGCATCTACAATGCCGGTAATGCCCGAGTGCAAAAAGGTGGAATCACCGATGACAGCAATAACCTTGCTGCTCACACCTGCCTTCTCTATTCCTATTGCCTGTCCGATGCTGGCTCCCATGCACGCAGTCGTATCCATTGCGCGTAGTGGTAGATAGGCACCCAGTGTATAACATCCTATATCGCCAGTTATAATCAGGTTGGTCTCGTTTGTTGATCTTCCACTGACATCAAGTTTCTTTGTCCTTTGCCCGAGTGTGTTTAAAACGAAAAATGCTGCGGAATGTGGACAGCCGGGACAAAGCAAAGGAGGTCTGCCAGGAAGGTCTGTTACGGCCTTTACATCAGTAATTCGCTCCGTCTTCGCTTCAATGCCTGCCTTGACCCCTGCATCATATACAGCCAGACTATTGAGTTCGCCTGCACGTGGTATATAGGCCTTGCCTTCGACAGGTATCCCCAATATCTTTATACTCTCCTCCAAAAATGGATCAAGTTCTTCAACGACAAAAGAACGTTTAACCTTGGCAGTAAAATTATGCAGTAGCCTGGGTGGTAGCGGATAGATCATGCCCAGCTTAAGGAAAGTTGCATCTGGAAAAGCTTCCCTGGCGTACTGGTAACCAACACCACCTGTTATTATGCCCGGACTATCTTTTCCATCGATAATCCGGTTTATGCTGGTGGTTTCAGCGAATTCCATAAGCTCAGCAATACGTTTATGCATTTGGGGTACGCGGGTACGTGCGTTACTCGGAAGCATGACATATTTTTCTATATTATGCTGAAAATGTTTGTCTCTTGGAGGGCGTGCCCGTGACTCATCAACTTCAACAACGGATTTTGAATGGGCAACGCGGGTGGTTATCCGAAAAAGTACAGGCGTATCGTACTTTTCACTGATCTCGAATGCCAAGGGAATGAAGTCGTACGCTTCTTGACTGTCAGTCGGCTCCAGCATGGGCACTCTGGCCATCCTGGCGAAATGGCGGTTATCCTGTTCACCCTGTGAGCTGTGGATGCCGGGATCATCGGCTGAGATAACCACCAATCCTCCATGGACACCAGTTGTGGCAGCAGCCATAAAGGGATCGGCAGCAACATTCAGACCAACATGTTTCATGGAAACCAGAGTCCTGACTCCTGCATAAGAAGCTCCCAATCCTACTTCCATAGCAACCTTTTCATTGGTAGACCACTCAGCATAGACGTCTTTATATGTAGCTATGGTCTCAAGAATCTCGGTGCTGGGTGTGCCGGGATATGCTGCGGCAACCTGAACTCCCGCCTGATAAGCGCCCAGAGCAATAGATTCATTACCGGAGAGAAGCTTTTTACTTTTGGTCATGATATTAAAGGATATGTCATCGGGTTAAAACCGAATGCTAATTATAATGGCCGTGGGCAATTAAATTCAACTACAGGTGTCGAATAAATTTAAAATACAGGAGGCTTCTTTTTCAGTTGCCCAATCAGGCTATCCAGCGGTATGGCAGGCAATGTCAGGCTTTGCAATCCGCCCGCTGACAGGTGGATGGCGAGTTCGGCTGCCTTTTCGTTGCTGGGAGCTTCAACGATATGGACAAAATCATATTGCCCAAGCAGGGCATATTGGGCAAGTATCTTAACGCCCATATATTCGACTTCTTTGTTCAGCTCTTTCAGTCTTTCGGGATATTCTTCTATAGCCTTTCTCCCGTCGCCGGTCAATGTTGAGAGCATTAGATAGATAGCCATAGCTACCTCCTCTGAGATATTTTTCCTCTATCCTTACTGCTATTACTGGAATATTGATATTGTATCATTAATTACTTTAAGCTGTGCACTTGACAACCTTGCGAATTTATACAGTAATATAATATACTGAAAAAGGTTCAGATTAATACCGATATTATTAAAATTCGATGCAAGCCAACAAATATATCTACGCAAGGTGACTCCGGACAAGTTGTTGCATCCCCGCAGTAACCCTGGAGTCACGTTTCCACCAAATTAAATATCCTCGCGCTGGTTGTTGTTCAAGTTTATTTCTTAGTGGAGGTATACCTGTGAAAAAGACTATTTTTGTATTACTGTTCGTTATGTCGCTTGTGGCGCTGCCCCTGGCAGCCTCTTGCTCGAGTCCTGCTCCCGCCGGGACAGAAGCTACGGCTCCTGCTTCAGGCTCTACATCTATCGATAAACCGGCTGATAATAAGGTTTACGAGTTATCCTACAGCGTATTTTTCCCTCCGGTGCATAAAAACGCTATTCTGGCACAGAAGTTCAGTGATGAAATCAACAAGCGTACCAATGGAAGGGTGAAGATCACTGTCTTTGCCGGTGGGACCCTGACTAAGGCAGACAAGGTATATGATGGTGTCGTCAATGGCCTTTCCGATATGGGTATGTCGGTTGTCTCTTATACTAAGGGACGTTTCCCGGCATCTGAGCTTGTAGAATTGCCCCACGGATATCTGAACGGATGGGTCGCAACAATGGTAGCCAATGATTTTTACAATGAGTTCAAGCCAAAGGAATTCGATGACGTTCATGTTCTTTATTTCCATGCCCATGGACCCAGTGTTCTGCTGACCGTAAACAAACCTGTGCGCAAACTGGAAGACTTGAAGGGTATGGTTATCAGGTCCACCGGCATTGGTGCTGATATAGTCAGCGCATTGGGTGGGAAAGGCTATGGGGCTGCCCAGAATGAAGCCTATGACCTCATGTCCAAAAATACTATTGATGGTAGCTATACACCACGCGAGGTACTGGATGGCTGGAAACAGGCGGAGATTGTTAAATACGTCACAGAATGTACAGACGTCGGCAGTACGGCCAACATGTATGTCATTATTAACAAGAACAAGTGGAATAGCCTGCCTGCTGATATCCAGAATGTATTTACGCAGGTCAGCAAAGAATGGATCGAGAAGCACGGTATGGCCTGGACAAACTATGATATATCCGGAATCAATTTCTTCAAAACCTTCGAGGGACGTGAGGTCATCAACCTTTCAGCAGAGGAATCATCAAGGTGGGTCAAGGCCACTGAGCCCTTGATAGCTGCAAACCTAAAAGATGTTACCGCAAAGGGGCTGCCTGCTGATCAATACGAGAAATTCCTAATCGGAAAGGCCGGTGAATATGCCACTAAATCGCCGTCCGATGAGGCCATTATTGAATATAACAGGACTGAGTTCGGAAAATAAGCTTCGGCCTGTAGTACGGTTTTGGCTACCAGGTGAATTTAGATGAAGCTGGCGTTCAACAGTTTTGAAAAATTCGTAAAAGATTGTACCAGGTGGATGAGCTATATTGCCTATATAGCACTATCGCTGATGGTATTATTTGTAGTGGCGGACATTATAGGCAATAAGCTTTTTAAAACACCTGTGCCCGGCGGCATCGAATTCGTCAGCCTTCTGAGCGTGATTGCAATTTCGTTTGCCATAGCTCAAACACAGATTGAACATGGCCATATCGAGGTTGAAATGCTGGTAAGAAGCCTGCCACGGAAAGCACAGAAGATCATTGCTGTATGTGTCCATCTGTGTTCTATTGCGCTTTTCATAGTTCTCAGTGTCATGAGCTTCAAGTACGGGGCCTCTCTGCAGGCTGGTGGAGAAGTTTCCATGACGCTGGGTTTGCCATTCTATCCATTTATCTGGGGGATAGGTGTAAGCAGCATATTTGTCATCCTGGTGCTGATCATGCAGCTCTGGTCTGTGTTGAGGGAGATCTGAGGGATGGACCCCGTAATCGTCGGCATCATCAGCGTTATCGTACTGATTATTATTTTTCTGCTCCGCATGCCGGTCGGTTTTGCCATGGCACTGGTCGGGGTGATAGGGTTCAGCCTGTTTGTAACGCCGGAAGCCGGCATGAATATACTGGCGCGGGACTTTTTCGATACTTTCTCATCCTATTCACTGACCGTAATACCTATGTTTACGCTGATGGGGTGCATAGCCGCTGAGTCCGGTATGAGCCTTAGACTGTACGATGCAGGGTATGTCCTTTTCAGCCGGTTTCGTGGTGGCCTGGCGCTTGCTACGATCATGGGATGTGCAGGGTTCGCTGCCATAAATGGATCAACCAGCGCCACTGCCGCAGCCATGGGTAAAGTTTGCCTACCGGAAATGAAACGTTATAAGTACGATGATTCTCTGGCCACCAGCGTAGTCGCGGCAGCAGGTACTTTAGGGATAATGATCCCTCCCAGCACCATTTTTATTGTTTATGGCATCCTCACTGAGCAGTCCATCGGCAAGCTATTTGTGGCCGGCATATTACCTGGTCTGCTCATTGCAGTGGTGCTGATGGCAACTGTCGCTCTACTGGTCTGGCGTAAGCCCTGGATTGCACCTTCTGCAGAGAGCTCGACCTTCGGGGAAAAAATGCGAGCGCTGGCGGGCGTTACGGAGATGCTGATTCTCTTCGGTTTCGTGATACTGGGACTTTTCTTCGGGTGGTTCAGCCCCACGCAGGCTGGTGGTGCTGGTGTGGCCGGGGCCATACTCATCGGGCTGGCCACCAGACAGCTTACCTGGTCCGGTTTTCTCAATGCTTTTAAGGACACTGTGCGTGTCACTGCCATGGTCATGGTCATTGTGGCTGGTGCCACAGTCTTCGGGCATTTTATTGCCATTACAAGGATACCCATGATGCTGTCTGCGTGGGTGGGGGCGTTGCCCTTTCCTCCCATGCTCATCATGGGAGTTATCATTATTATTTATATGATCGGCGGTTGCTTCATGGACTCTCTGGCTCTGATAACACTGACTATCCCAATCTTCTACCCTGTTGTGATGAACCTTGGTATTGATCCTATCTGGTTCGGCGTCATCATTGTGCTGGTTACTGAGATCGGGGTTATTACCCCGCCGGTGGGCCTGAATGTGTATGTCATCCATGGTGTAGCCGGTGATGTGCCACTGGAAACTATTTTCAAAGGAGTTTTGCCTTTTGTGCTTGCCCTATCCATAGCCGCCGTTATCCTGCTGCTATTTCCCCAGATTGTCACCTTCCTGCCCAGCATGGCACATTACTGAGAATAAATCACGCTCAGGAGAAATATTATGATCACAATTCCTGAAATGCTGGCACGGAATGCCAGGCTGTATCCTGATGATTGCGCACTGGTTGAGATCAAGCCTTCCCAGAAATACCGCCGTGAGATAACCTGGAAGGAATTCGATAGCCAGGCTAACAGGATGGCCAATGCCTTGCTGGCTACCGGCATAGGGAAAGATGACAGGATCATCCTCTGGATGATGAACTCGATAAACTGGCTCATTGCCTATTTTGGCATACTGAGAACCGGTGCATGGGTAGTCCCGTTGAATTTCCGCTTCACCAGCCAGGATTTTATTTACTGTGCCGGTATCTCCGAAGCCAGTACCGCGATTGTGGGTGAGGAGTTTTTGGGGAAGGTAGATGCCGCACGGCCACAGCTAAAAGAAATCAAAAGATATATTGCCATCCCTGATAAAGCCCCTGATTATATGAGCAACTATAAGGATTTTATTGCAAGAGCCTCTGACAAGGAACCTCGCGTGCAACTTAGGGATGAGGAAAGCTGTAGCCTCTATTTCACTTCTGGCACCACGGGGCAGCCCAAACCGATCCTGCTTACACACAATAACCTTAAAAGTGCAGCTATTACAGAGTGGGCTCACCATCACCAGACACGTGAGGATAATTTCATCCTGATCCCTCCACTTTACCACACAGGCTCCAAGATGCACTGGTTTGGCAGCCTGATCGTAGGAGGCAGGGCTACATTGCTCAATGAAGTCAGTCCCCGCAATATTCTGGAAACGGTAGATAAGGAAAGGGGCACAATCGTCTGGTTACTGGTGCCCTGGGTTCACGACATCCTTGTCGCCTTGGAAAGGGGCGAGCTTAACAGGGCTGATTATAATCTTGACTCCTGGAGGCTTATGCACATAGGGGCACAACCCGTTCCCCCATCGCTGGTAAAGCAGTGGAAAAGGGTCTTCCCCGATATGCAGTACGATACAAATTATGGTTTAAGTGAGTCCACGGGGCCGGGATGTGTACACCTCGGCATAGAAAACGAGCATAAGGTAGGTGCCATCGGCAAGGCGGGTTTTAACTGGGAGGCAAGGATTGTTGATGAAAAAGGAGTCCCATTGGGCAGGGGGCATATCGGGGAATTGGTTGTAAAAGGTGATGGTGTGATGAAGGAATATTATAAAAATCCTGAAAAGACGGCTGAGTGTTTAAAGGATGGTTGGCTGTACACGGGTGATATGGCAACTATGGATGAGGATGGTTTTATCTTTCTTGTCGAGAGAAAGAAGGACGTGATCATCACAGGCGGCGAAAATATCTTCCCGGTGGAAGTGGAAGATTGTTTACATAATCATCAATGTATTTATGATGTGGCTGTTATCGGCATACCAGATGAGAGGTTGGGAGAGATAGCAGTGGCCATCATCGACTTGAAGCCGGGGAAGGCTCTGTCCGAAGCCGACGTGATCGAGTATTGTAAGTCAAATCTGGCCAGACATAAAGTGCCGAGGAAAGTCATATTTGATAAAGTGCCGCGTAATCCTACCGGAAAGATTGAAAAACCAAAGCTGCGCCAGCAATACTCTCGAAAATAAAGTTCTGCTGATTGGCATACTATTTAAATTTTATTGTAGCGCGATTTGTGTGCCAATCGTGTTTGTTTACCAGAAATTTTGTGTACTGCAATCGTATTAGGATATAATTTGCTCCCTAGGAGGTATTCTTGTTAAAAACACATACTTGTGGAGAATTACGTGCTAAGGATGCAGGCCGGGAAGTCACGCTGGCAGGATGGGTGCACCGCCGTCGTGATCACGGCGGACTTATTTTTATTGACCTGCGTGATATGGAAGGGCTAACCCAGGTAGTTTTCAACCCTGAAATTTCTGCAACTGTGCACGAACAGGCCAATGTACTGCGCAATGAATATGTGGTGCAGATTACTGGTAACGTGGGGAGAAGACCTGACGGTACAGAAAATCCCAGGTTGCCGACTGGTGAAATCGAAGTATATGCCACTGCCATTAATATCCTGAATACTGCTAAGACGCCTCCTTTCTATATTAATGAAGAAATTGATGTGGATGAGTCGCTCATCCTGCATTATCGTTATCTTTACCTCAGACGTGCCAGTATGCTCGACAACATGAAACTGCGACACCGTGTGATCAAGTTCATGCGTGATTTTCTGGATGCACGGGGTTTCATTGAGATCGAAACACCTATCTTGGTCAAGAGTACTCCGGAGGGGGCAAGGGATTACGTAGTCCCCAGCCGGGTACATCCGGGACAATTCTATGCACTCCCGCAATCTCCCCAGCAGCTTAAACAACTTCTTATGATAGGGGGAATAGAAAAATACTACCAGATTGCACGCTGTTTTCGTGATGAAGATCTCCGTGCTGACAGGCAGCCGGAATTCACGCAGCTTGATATCGAGATGAGTTTTGTAACTGAAGAAGATATTCTCACCTTACTGGAGGAGCTATTTACATCGCTGGTTGAAACAGTGACACCGCATATCAAATTAATTAAGCCTTTTCCCCATCTTACTTATGCCGATGTCATGGACAGGTATGGGACTGATAAGCCTGACATCCGCTTTGGCATGGAACTGAAAGATATAACTTCCATAGTTGCTGATAGCGAATTTGTTGTATTTAAATCTGCTGTGCAGGATAAGGGTGTAGTGAAGGGAATCTGTGTGCCAGGTTGTGCCGGGTATTCCAAAAAACAACTTGAAGAACTGACCGAGATGGCTAGGGAATCTGGCGCAAGGGGACTGGTTTCACTGGCCTGGAATCCCGGGGATGGTTCCGGAGATATTAACAGCCTTAAGCTGGAGCAGATAAAGTCCGTTGCTACCAAATATATTGATATCAGCCAGATGAGAGAGATCGCGCACAGGTTTGGTGCCGGACCTGGTGATCTGATTTTAATTGCGGCTGGTGAGCGAGATTTGGTCAATAGGGTGCTTGATGAGATCAGGCGTGAAATGGGCAAGCGACTGAACCTGTGTGATCCCAATGTGCTGGCCTTCGCTTTCATTGTTGATTTTCCTTTGTTTGAATGGAATATGGAACGCAAAGCGTGGGACTCTATGCACCATCCCTTTACCGCCCCCGTGGATGATGATGTGTATTTGCTTGATTCCGACCCGGGCAAAGTTCGGGCACGTCATTACGATATTGTGTGTAACGGCTATGAGCTTTCCAGCGGGAGTATAAGAATATACAGGAGGGAGCTTCAGCAGAAGGTTTTCACTATACTTGGTTACACGGAAGAGGAAGTCCAGGATAAATTTGGAAATTTTCTTGAGGCTTTTGAATACGGGGCTCCGCCACACGGTGGAATTGCCCCCGGCATTGACCGTTTTCTTATGCTGCTGACCAACAGCAAGACTATAAGGGACGTTATTGCCTTTCCCAAGAACCAGGCAGCGGTGGACCTGATGCAGGACGCACCTTCAGCCATCTCAGACCAGCAGCTCAAGGAATTACACCTGTCTTTGATTGATATGGAAAAACAGCCATAGTATTTTTGAAGTCAAAATATCCAATGTTATAATAATTCAAGGTGACAAGAACAATATGAAAACAACATCGGAAAAAATGGAAAATTGCCAGATATCCCTCACAGTTGAGATGGAGCCCTCTGAAACGGATAAGTACATGGTTATGGGGCTGGAACATGTAGCGAAAAAGGTAACAATTCCTGGATTCAGAAAAGGTAAAGCACCCGCATCGCTGGTTGAACAGCAGGTAGGAAGGCATGTTATCCTGCAGGAAGCCATCGAACACTTGATCCCTGAAGCATATGAGGAAGCGTTAAAAAGCGAGTCAATAACGGCCTTTGCCGAGCCGCATATCGAGTTGCTGGGCGTTGAGCCGGTTAAATTTAGAGCAATCGTCCCGACCGAGCCGGATGTTATACCCTGTGATTACCATAATATCAAGATGGAAATGGGGAAAAAGGAGGTTACCGATAGCGACATTGATCATGTCATAGAGCAGCTCAGGCTGCAGTTTGGTACCCTGGTTCCCGTTGAAAGGGTAATACAGTTCGATGATGTTATAACGGCTGACATAAAAGGCAGCTGTAATGGTGAGCAGATCCTTGATAGAAAAGATGCGAGCTTTGAGATCAAACAAGGCTCTCAGTATCCTGTCCCCGGCTTTGCCGAGAAAATGGTGGGGGTGAAAAAGGATGAGAACACAGAGATTTCAATCAAATTTGCAGATGATTATGAGATCAAGGATCTCGCCGGTAAGGAATGGTCGTTCTCGGTTAAGGTCAAGGATGTGAGGGAGATAATCCTGCCGGAGGTAAACGACGAATTCGCCAAGAACTCTGGAGCTGAAAATATTGAGGAGCTCCGCTCCAAGATCAAAGCGAGTATGCAGGCCAGGGCTGATGAGGAAGTTAGAAAGGAGTTTGAGGATAAGCTTATTCGAGCCATGATCGACGGGAGCAACATCGATTTTCCGCCTGTACTGGTGGAAAAGGAAATTGATCATATAATTGATGAGGAAGCACGTAATTTTCCCGATGGCATTAAAGGACTTGAGAATTATCTCTCAGCTTCCAAGAAGACTATGGAACAGCATAGAGAAGACCTGAAACAGACAGCTTCAGACAGAGTCAAGGCGTACCTTGTAACCAAAAAAATTGGTGAATTGGAAAATATTACCGTGTCTGATGAGCAAATAGATGAATATATTGATAACTTAATCAAAGGTGATGAGAGTAAGGCTGAAAAAGTTAGAGCTGCTTTTAAATTGCCACAGCCTCGAGAATCACTCAGAGAAATGATACTGATAAACAAGACAATGGACCTTCTGACCGCGATGGTGACGGGTCAGGAAAGATAATAAAGAATTAACTGGAGGNNGCCAGGGGAGAGAGGTTCATGGATATTTACTCGCTGTTGCTCAAGGAAAGGATAATCTTTCTGGGCACTCAAATCGATGACCAGGTTGCCAATGTTGTGGTTGCACAACTTCTTTACCTGGCCAGGGAAGATCCTGAAAAGGATATCTCCCTTTACATTCATTCCCCGGGTGGGGTGGTAACCGCCGGGTTGGCTATTTATGATACCATGCAGTTGATACAGCCAGATGTTTCTACGATCTGCGTGGGCTCTGCCTATAGCATGGGCACAGTGCTGCTTTGTGCAGGAGCCAAAGGTAAAAGGTTTGCGCTACCCAATTCTACAATTCATATGCATCAGGGACGCGCTGGCACCCAGGGCCAGATTACGGATATCAAGATCGCTGCCAAGGAATTTGAAAGGCTTGATGAGTTAGTGGCTAATATACTCGCCAGGCATACAGGGCAGCCGCTGGACAAGATCCGCCAGGATACTGACAGGGATATTTATTTCAATGCTGAACAAGCTGTTGAGTATGGTCTTATTGATGGTATTCTGACGGCAGGCAACAAAGGCAATAAGAAATAGCAGGCTGTTACGGGATATAGATCAGGTTTATGTTACTGCTGCTTCTATCTCGCTGGTCAGATCATACCCCTTAATTATATTACCCGCGCTATCTATAAGCTGTTTATTTTCATCTATCCTGATTTTTCCCTCACTAAAAGCCTTGAGCGTATGGATGATGAGAGGAGTTTCCCTGGCGAAACCGGCTCTACGGATAGCTTTAAACAGGGGATTTTCCTCCCCCTGCTCTGCCTTGATTTTGTATACAGGCGTATGTCCTATTTCTTGCCACAGAGGATCAAAAGCTGGCCCGTGTATGGGATAACTGCAATATGTAATTACCGGACCTCTGTCCAGATCGGATGTAACCAGGTGCATCATCACTCCGGATCGAGTAGCTTTATCACTGATCAATTGCCAGATGACCTCTTGCCACGTTCCCTTCGGGCCATCCGGCAAGGCCGGATGCAGGTTGATCATATTATATTTTTGACACATCTCTCTGCCCACGATAAGCATATACCCTGCCAGCAGGCATATATCTACGCTATATCCACTCAACAGTGACATTACCTTACGATCATACTCCAGCCTCCAGGCTGGCAGTATTTCACCTTTGACTGCCAACTGCTGTTGATAGGCTGCAGCAAAATTCTTGACTGACAGGCAAACAAGAGGTATCTTATATTTCCTCACAAGCTCGATAAAGATATCCGTTTTGTCTGCTTCGCCCGGTTCCCTGCTACAGAAAACGAACTCTATTTTGGCGTTCAGTTGGCCGCCCTCCATAGCCTTGATAGATTCCGTAATCAGATTCCTGGAGCTATCGCCGCGTGCTGTTGAAAACCATCCGATCTTTAGCATCACTACCCCTTCTTATTTTGTTTGCGTAGCCTGGCTGTAGTGCTGATCAGATGGATTAATACGCTTGATTTTCTGCCTGAAATCCTGGCCGTGGACAATGATTTCAGGAACTCGGAACTATTGCTGAAATCGTTCATCTCGATATTTACATAGCCGATCTCAGCCGGGCTGTGGGCATCCGTCCCCGCGCTCATAATCTTGTGATAACGTTTGGCCAGTTCTGCGGCTTTCTTATCAGTAGCAGGATAAAGGCTGCGGGAGTTAAATACTTCAATAATATCTACGCTGTCCATGATACTTTCCAGCTTTTCCAGGTTGCGAAAAGCAGAGGGACGTATCCGATCAAAAGGATGGGGAATACACACAAGACCGTTTTGTTCTTTTATGCAGCGGATCGTATCTTCAATGGAGATTTTATCGGGGATGTCTTCCCTGAGAAACATGCCCATTATTTCGCCGAACGGAGTCATAACCTCCTCGCAGATAATGACTTTGAAAGGGGCCATTCTGCTTAGCTCTCTGGCTCCCAACGTTGTGCCATGATCAGCAAGTGCAATGCAATTTATACCTTTTTTCTGGCAGGCTTTGATCAGTTGGTCATACGACATGCAGGAGTCAATTGAATGATGTGTGTGTACATGCAGATCGGCATTAAGCAATTTTAGACCCTTTCCAGGTACTCTCCAGTTCTCGTATCAACCTTGATTATATCTCCTGTATTGATAAAAAAGGGTACCTGGATGGTAATGCCCGTCTCCAGTTTGGCAGGTTTTCCTCCGGCGCTGGCTGTATTCCCTTTGAATCCAGGGCCAGTTTCCGTAACTTTCAACTCCACTGAAACAGGCAGTTCCACACCAATGGCACTTCCTTTATAGATAACTATCTCCAGGTTCATATTTTCCTTAAGATAGTTAAGTGCATCACCCATCAGATTCTTCTCAACAGCAAATTGGTCATAAGTTTCCGAATCCATAAAATGGTAAAGGTCCCCATCGCTGTACAGAAACTGCACTGGACGACGCTCCAGAAAAACCTTGGCAAATTTTTCACTGGCCTGAAATGATCTTTCTATCGTATGCCCCCCTTTAATATCCCTCAGGCGTATCCTGATCTGGGCAGATCCCCTGCCAATTTTAATATGATTATAATCCAGCACCTGATAAAGCTGCCCGTCCAGCATGATTGTTATACCTTTTTTCAATTCTCCTGCATCGATCATGTCATTTATCCTCCGGCTATTAGGGCATTTTTATTCGATTTTGTCAGACATATTATTTTACCGTTTTTTATGGTAACAGTATCTTCTATTCTTACTCCTCCCCAGCCTGAAATGTATATGCCGGGCTCAATGGTGAATACCATTCCTTCATGCAAAATGTCATCCCCTTTTATCCCCAGTCTGGGCAATTCATGTACCTCAATGCCTACGCCATGTCCCAATCCGTGTCCAAAATTTTCACCATATCCGGCATGGGTGATCATCGATCTGACAAGGCCGTCCGCAGCGGAGGCTTTCATATCAGGTTTAATTAGTTCCAGGCCGGCTTCATGGGCACTCAGGATGATATTATAAATTTTATTAAAATTGTTTTCCTCTTTGCTTATAATAAAGGTGCGGGTTAGATCACTGCAATAACCATGATAACGGGCACCTATATCAATGACAACCGGTTCCCCTTCCGCTATGATCCTATCTTCAGGGCTGGCATGGGGCAATGCAGCATTGGGACCCGAAGCAAGGATAATCTCAAACGGCATATTTTCGCTGCCGTTCTGGCGTATAAAACTCTCCAACTCCCAGGCGAATTGTCTCTCCGTGATTCCTGCTTTAAGATGGCTTGCCGTGTAATTAATAGCCATATCTGCTATTTCACATGCCTTTGTAATATATTGCAGTTCAGTACTATCCTTGTAGAGCCGTAAAGACTCGATGATATTTTTTGTCTGAACGATCTCGACTGATGATACCTTCTCCCGTAATGTCCCATTGATTAATTGATACTGTGCTACTGGCATGTATTCTGCTTCGATGCCGATTCGTTCAATCCCGAGCTCCAGAATATAAGCGGGCAGCCACTCTGTGATATCATTTTTAATATAACATGCCTCGAATTGGGGGGCCTCCAATCTGGCCTGCTCGACATATCTGAAATCTACCATTAGCAATGCACGTTCAGCTGTTACTATAATCCATCCATCTGAACCCGTGAATCCAGATATGTACCTACGATTGGGAGCATGACCTGTAAGGATTGCATCGAGGCCATTTAGAATTAGATTCTGGCGCAGTGCCTTGATTCTGCTCAACACGGTTTTCTACCTAACATTTGTAGCAGGATCAGTGGGATCACTTGTTTTGCCAGCTGACACCTTATCATCACTGACTATTTTTTTTGTGGCCCTGCACTTGGGAAATCTGCTGCAAGCCAGGAATTTGCCGAACCTGCCATGCCTTAAAACCATTGGGCTGCCACACCGTGGACATTTCTCCCCGGTGACTACAGTTTCAGTGTTATCACTGGAGCTGACGGCCTTTTTCCATTCCTGTTTGCGGCCAATGGCCTTTTTACCCTTACATTTGGGATAATCGGGGCAGGCGAAAAACTTGCCATAGCGTCCTGTCCTGACAACCATGCTCTTGCCGCAAACCGGGCATGGCTCCTCTTTTACTCCTGTCATCGGTGTGTTGTGGTGGCCATTGTCCGATGTCTCTTTAACAGCATTGAGCGATCTCTTGCCTTTACACTCGGGATAATTACTGCAGGCCAGGAATTTACCATACCTGCTGGACTTTAAGACCATCTCCCCACCACATTCAGGGCATTTCTCACCGGATTTTATAACGATCTTCTTTAGATTTGTTTGTGCGGCATTTAAATCTTTATCGAACGGACTGTAAAAGGATTTTATGACCGAGACCCATTTCATCTTGCCCCTGGCGATCTCGTCCAGTTTATTTTCCATTTTAGCCGTAAAATTAAAATCCACGATATTGGGAAAATTGGAAACCAGCAGATCATTGACTATAATTCCGATTTCTTCCGGCTTCAGTTTCCCTCCTTCTTTATATACATAGCCCCTATCCTGGATGGTAGAGATAATAGGTGCGTATGTACTGGGCCTGCCGATCCCCTTTTGCTCAAGCGCCTTAATTAGAGTCGCCTCGGTGTATCTGGCGGGAGGTTGTGTAAAGAACTGCTCAGGAAATAACTGTATTAATCTCAGTAACTCATGAACTGATAGCTGGGGAATCACATTCTGCTCTTCTTCGAACTCGTCCTTTTCCTCGTCTTTACCTTCGATATAGAGTGTCCTGAACCCGGGAAAGCGCAGGGAAGATGCCTTTGACTGCAGTAGATAGGATTTCTTGCCTGCCGGGCTGACAGCCTTGATGTCAACAGTGAGAGTGTCATAAATTGCATTGGACATCTGACTCGCCACAGCACGTTTCCAGATCAATTCATACAGCAGAAACTGATCCCGATTAAGGTATTGCTTGATGCTGGCAGGCACACGGTATGCTCTGGTTGGCCTGATAGCCTCATGGGCCTCTTGGGCCATCTTCACCTGCTTGCTGAAATGGCGAGGACTGGCCGGCAGGTACTCAACACCAAGTGATGTTTTAATATAACCTCGGATCTCATCAATTGCGGTTGAGGCCATGTGCGTGGAGTCCGTGCGCATGTAAGTGATAAGACCTGTATCACCCTCTTCTCCGATCGGCAGTCCCTCGTAGAGCTGCTGGGCAATATACATCGTGTGCTTGGCTGTAAAATGAAGCTTGCGTACAGCTTCCTGCTGCAATGTGCTGGTAATGAAAGGAGGAGCAGGTGAACGCGACACCTCCTTCTTATCGATAGCGCTGACGCTGTATTCTGACATCTTAAGGTCGCTGACGATTTCATCACAACGCTTTTGATCAGGTATACTCAGCTTGTCGTTTTTCGCGTACCCTATAAACTGTGCTCTAAAGCTACCGTTCTGCTTTTCTTTGGGAGCCAACTCAGCTTCGATCGTCCAGTATTCCACCGGTTTAAAATTGATGATTTCCCTTTCCCTGTCCACAATTAGCCTTACTGCTGCTGATTGTACCCTGCCTGCGGAAAGGCCTTTGAGCACCTTTTTCCATAACAGGGGGCTGAGCTTATACCCTACCAGCCTGTCCAGGATACGCCGTGCCTGCTGTGCATCAACCAGCTTCATATCGATCGAGCGCGGATTCCTGAAAGCCTCTTCGACTGCTTCCCGGGTAATCTCGTGAAATGTAACGCGCTTTAAATCTGCCTTTCTTTTTCCCAGCTTTACGGCTTCGATCAGATGCCATGATATAGCCTCTCCCTCCCGATCAGGATCTGTTGCCAAGTATATAGCTGAAGCAGATTTAGCCAGATCCCTGATCTCTCTAACAACCTTTTCCCGCTGTGGTATGAGCTGATAGACGGGCTCGAAATCATGTTCAATATCAATGCCGAGTTTGTCCCCGGGGAGATCACGTACATGACCCATGGAAGCCTTTATTACGTAATTGTTTCCCAGAATTCTATTCAAAGTCTTGGCTTTTGCCGGTGATTCTACTATAACAAGATTAACAGTCATATTGCTACCACTATCTTAGTACCTAAACCAGGGATTTATTCATAGCATAATTTAAGTTGCCGATGTGCTTTACGATACCGTTTAATTCCATAACTGCTAAATTGCTCTGAACAGTAGCAACAGTCAAACCTGTCGCCCTGCAAATTTGATCAATATGAGCCGGTCCATCGCTGATACATTTTATAATAACTGATTCTGTTTCGCTTGCTGCATTCACAGCCTGCATTTGATACTGGTTTACCACTTCCGAGAGGTTCAGTTCTTCAAGTATATCAATATGATTCCGCACCAGCTTGGCCCCCTCCTGTATGAGCCGGTTTGGACCTTTACTCATCGCGGAAAATATGCTACCGGGTACGGCAAAAACCTCGCGGTCCTGTTGGAGGGCAAAATCGGCTGTAATAAGAGCCCCGCTGGTTTCGCCTGCTTCGACCACAAGCACTCCTCTACTCAAGCCACTTAAAATTCTGTTGCGCTGGGGGAAATGTTCAGCCTTGGGCTTGGTACCCAGGGGGTATTCACTGATCAGGGCACCATTGTCCAGGATATCCCGTGCCAGCTTTACATTCTCAGGAGGGTATACGAGGTCTAACCCGGAGGCGAAGATTGACAGAGTCCTCCCCTGTGCTGCCATCGCCGCTCTGTGTGCTGCCGTGTCTATTCCTTTGGCCAGACCGCTGACAATTGTAACTCTATTTATGGCCAGGCCAGTTACAATCTCATCGGTAACTTGCCTACCATAGCTGGTAGCTCGGCGCGTGCCCACTACCGCGATACTTGTTTCATCCTCAGGCTTTAATTCACCTCTCACAAACAATACCGCAGGGAAATCGGTTATCTCCTTTAGCAGAGAGGGATATTCAGGAGAAAGATAGGGCAAGGCCTTAATATGATATCTCTCCAGCGCTTCCATCTCACTGTCAAGTGCGATGCTTCCCCTCACTCTGATAAAACCATCTACAAGCTTCTCATCCAGACCGGTCTGGAGCAGGTCGCTGCGGGATGCATTCCATGCGTTGCAAAGCGAGCCGAATTTTTCTTTCAGCCTGGCCAAGCGTAACCGGCCGATCCCGGGAGCCCTGGCAAAGCCTACCCAATATTTTAAATCATCAGAAGCAGACATATAAATGCTGGTATTTTAACACAGCAGGATAAAAGCACGTAAATAATCCGGGCCTGGATTATTGAAATAAAAACTGGTACGCAGTTGGGTAAAATCTATTAAACCGACTCAAAATTATTCAGAAGTTTTTCGATTTCCGGCAACACTTTTCTGGCCGCGGTGTAACCTGCTTCGATGGCCTCGACACCCCGATAGAATTCATATGGCTCAACAGCACTGACATCCGGCTCGATCAGAATATCAGCTTTTAGCAAGTTCGCTTTTACAATGCTATATTCCATAATATAAATTGATTGAATAAGGGTGTTAAAAAAACCCGGCATATGGTCGGATTTTTTATTCCCAGTAAGCCCGAGTCTTTTTCTTTTTACAGGTGCATTCAGTACATTGACGGCAATGATAAAATTGGATCCCATTGTTCTGACGACGTTCGCCGGGATGGGATTGATTGTACCGCCGTCAACAAGATAAAGATCGTTATACTGTACCGGGACAAACACACCGGGTATGGAGATGCTTGCCCTGACTGCGGTGATCAGCGATCCGGAATTAATGACTACTTCAGTGCCTGTCTTTAAATCCGTAGCGATTGCAGAAAAGGGTATAACGCATTGCGAGATATCAATATCGCCTATGATTGTTTTAAGGAAATGTTCCACTTTGCGCCCACCCAGCAAGCCCGCGTTAAAAATCGACATTTTCGGATCCAGCAACTGGGTTAGTTTACGCAAATTATAACTGAGTGCGATATTTTCCAGAAGAGCTATATCAGGATCAGCTGCATAACAGGCACCCACCAATGATCCCATGCTGGTGCCCGCAATGAAATCGATCGGAATCTGTGCCTCCCGGAGTGCTTTTATCACACCTATATGAGCAATACCCCGCGCTGCTCCACTTCCCAGTGCGAGTCCTACCTTGATCCTAATACCGTTTATTTCAGTCATTCCGCCGTAATCACAAATATGGCGGAGAGGGTGGGATTCGAACCCACGGTAGCACGAAGCTACACACGCTCTCCAGGCGTGCCTGTTAGACCACTCCAGCACCTCTCCGTGGTCACAAATATGGCGGAGAGGGTGGGATTCGAACCCACGAGGCTCTCGCCCACCGCTTTTCGAGAGCGGCACCATCAGCCACTCGGTCACCTCTCCGCTGACAGACTATTATAACATTCTCATTACAGTGGACAAAGCACAAGTCTACCTTTTAGAAGGGTATTTTGTTTGCTGCTTTGGGGATGATATAATTTCAGCCTGGTTGCTGCATTCTTAGTTGAATTAATTGAAAAAGGCTAAGCTCGTGCAACAGAAAAACTGGAACAGTTTACCGGTAGCGAATGTCCTTGCTCAACTTGGCACCGGTGAAAAATGCCTGAGCTCTACAATTTGTTTTGAGGAAGTCAGGCATGACCATTGTAACAGCAGGAATAATAGTCCCTGTCTGGTACTGATGAAGTTTATACATAGCCGATATGAACATAATAACTCTGTGAAGACGGAAAAGGGAAGGTTGTAATGTATCAGAAGATTTTAGTCCCTCTGGATGGATCATCACTTGCCGAGTGTGTCATACCGCATATTGAAGCGATTGCCAAAGCAGAGTCATCGCTCGTTGAACTCATATCCGTTATAGAACCGGTGGAGATACCGACCAGGGGCAAAATAGCCCTCACCGATGATGACCTCAAGCAAATTAGCTACGAGCTTAAGAAAGAGACTCGCCAGTACCTCGAAAGAATTGCGGAAAGGCTAAAAAAATCGGGGATCAAAGCAACTTATACTATCCTTTCCGGTAAACCGGCTGAGAGCATGGTAGAATATGTGAATGATAATAACTATGATCTCGTTATCATTGCTACACATGGTCGTTCAGGAATCACGAAGTGGTTTTGGGGCAGTGTTGCTGAAAAGATACTCCGTGCAATCAATGTGCCAGTATTGCTGGTCAAGAGCTATAAGTGTGGGGATGAAAAATAGCCCTCTTTACGCTGGCAGGAAGTCGCCGCTATTTTCATAATATTATTTATTGGCAGGCATTTCGCCTTGTGTGTATATATTTTAATGGTGTAGTTTTAACTCACTGAAATCCTGATTTGCAAACTAAAAAATAAAATTGATATACTAACGATCTATACTTTATCCGGAATTATGCTGAATTTTTTAGTAAGCTTCTTGCCCCTGTAGCTCAGGGGATAGAGCACCGGCCTCCGGAGCCGGGTGCGAGGGTTCAAGTCCCTCCAGGGGCACATTGGATCCCCTAAGGATTATTTAAATTTAACTAACAGGTATATGAAGAACGAGATCATTGAGATTAGATGGCATGGGCGTGGTGGCCAAGGCGCAGTCACCTCGGCAGAATTGACGGCAATGGCTGCCATACATGAAGGGAAATTTGCTCAGGCTTTTCCCAGTTTTGGCCCGGAAAGGCGGGGTGCGCCCGTGCTTGCCTTTAACAGGATTCGCTATGACAGGCCTGTACGTGAAAGATCAGGCATTACCCTGCCTGATGTTGTGGTTGTTCTTGATCCGGGGTTGGTTACGCTGATAGATGTTACTGAAGGGTTGAAACCAGGTGGAACGCTGATTGTTAACAGCACCAGGAGTGTGGAAGACCTCCAGCAGAATTTCGACGGTGATTGGAAACTTGCGGTAGTTGATGCGGGATCTATAGCCCGAAAACTGCTGGGCGTAAATATTGTCAATACAACCATGCTTGGTGCATTGATCAAGGCAACCGGCCTGATTAAATTTGAGTCTTTACATGAGCCTCTTGAAGAAAGGTTCGGAGCTCGTGCTAAATCCAATTTTGAGGCATGTAAATTAGCTGCTGAAAATACTGTGTTAAGTCAAATTACCACCGGCGGACTCAAAACTCGAAGAAGCTTTGCAGTAGAAAAATTGGCCAAATGGCAGGAATTACCCATCGGGTGTGTTGTTAAAGAAGCAGGTAATACCAGGAGCTTTTGTACGGGCGATTGGAAATCGCAGCACCCTGAGTGGGATGATAAAAAATGTATTAAATGCGGCATATGCTACATATATTGTCCTGAAGGATGCATAAAACAACAGAAGGATGGTTTTTTTCGCGCTGATATGTTTTTCTGCAAAGGTTGTGGTATATGTGCGCAGGAATGCTGGACCCAAGCTATTAGCATGGTTGAGGAAGCCTGAACATGGCATCGAAACGTATTGGAATTGAATCATCGCTGGGTATAGCTGAAGCTGTGAAGCTGGCGAATGTTGATGTTATCGCTGCTTATCCCATTACGCCCCAGACACATATTGTGGAAGGCCTGGCGGAAATGGTAGCTAACGGAGATCTCGATGCAGAGTACATTCCCGTAGAATCGGAGCATTCTGCCATGAGTGCATGCCTCGGGGCGAGCGCTGTGGGAGCCAGGACTTTTACGTCGACAGCTAGCCAGGGGCTAATCCTTATGCACGAAGTTCTTATGGTAGCGGCGTCACTTCGTCTTCCCATCGTCATGGTCGTTGCCAACCGTGCCTTATCTGGGCCTCTTAACATCTGGGGAGATCATTCTGATGCCATGATTATACGGGATACTGGCTGGATTCAAATCTTCGTTGAAAACGGTCAGCAGGCCTTTGACCAAGTGTTATGTGCATTTCGCATTGCCGAAAATAGGGATGTCATGCTGCCTACGATCGTGCATATAGATGGTTTCCATGCCACACATGTAATTGAACCGATATATATCCTTGATAAAAAAACCGTTTCGGAATTTCTACCGCCTTATGTTCATCCCAACCCGCTGGATCCTGACAATCCTGTTACGATGGGGTGCTTTGCCGCACCAAACCTTTATACCGAGACACGTAAGGCTCTTGATCAGGCAGTCCGTAATTCCAGAAACATCATTGATGAGACCTGGCAGAGTTTCGGCACCCTAACCGGACGTCATTATCTTCCGATAGAAGAATATAAGACGGATGATTGTGACACCTTACTGGTTACCATGGGTAGCTTCAGTGAGAATGCCATGATAGCTGTTGACAGAATGCAGAAAGCGGGGAAAATGGTCGGACTGGTCCGCCTTCGACTCTGGAGGCCCTTTCCTACGGAAGACGTACTCAGAGCTATTTCCGGAGCAAAGAATGTGATCGTTTTGGACAGGCATGTTTCACTTGGTGGGCCCGGTCCGGTTTGCTCTGAGATCAAAGCAGCCCTTTATCCGCTGGAGAAAAGGCCCCAGGTTGTGGGCATCATTGGTGGTTTGGGAGGAAGAGATATCTCACCGGAAAATTTTGTGTCGCTGGTTGAACTTGGCCTGGAAAAGATAAAAACAGGGCAAACCGGAGAGATGATAATGTTTGGAGTAAGAGAATAGTGGAAGCACTGAGCATTTATGTACCAAAATTAGTTACCCCGAAGGAATATATTGCTTCAGGGCACCGCGCATGCTCGGGTTGTGGGGAAGTTCTTGCAGTACGCTATGTATGTAAGGCACTCAGCCGGAACACCATAATTTCCAATGCAACAGGCTGTATGGAGATCATTTCCTCACAGTTGCCACAGACTGCCTGGGAAGTACCCTGGATCCATACTCTTTTTGAAAACGCTGCCGCTGTGGCGTCAGGAATAGAATCAGGACTCAAAGCCAGGAAACGTAAATATGGTTATGACAAAGAAATTAAAGTTGTGGCAATGGGTGGTGATGGGGGCACTGCTGACATAGGCCTCCAGGCTTTATCAGGTGCTATGGAAAGGGGGCATGATTTCATCTATGTCTGCTATGATAACGAAGCATATATGAACACGGGTATTCAGCGCTCAAGTGAAACACCTTTTGGCGCCTCTACTACAACTGCGCCATCTGGCAAAGTCAGCATAGGCCAGCATACCTGGAAAAAGAACATGGCCGCCATTGCGGCAGCGCATGACATCCCTTATGTTGCTACGTCCTGCTCAAGCTATCCCTTCGATATAATGTATAAGATTGAAAAGGCTATGAAAATAAAAGGCCCATCTTATATTCACATTTTAGCTGTTTGCCCTACTGGGTGGAGATGCCCCTCTAATGCCACAATCAGGGTTGGGCGCCTGGCTGTGGAAAGCGGTGTTTTTCCGATATATGAGATTGAAAACGGAAAATATACGCTCAATTTGGATTATCCCAAACTTCGGCCTGTAGCTGACTATCTTAAATCACAGGGCAGATTCAGGCACTTGACTGAAGAGAATGTTGCTGTTATACAGGAAAAAGTTCTGGAAGAATATAATAGGATCAAGACGCTCTCACATATGAGGAAAAAGAGCAAATGAGCGACAAGATTACCACAATAGTTAAAAAATACAAAAAGGACAAAAGCCAGCTTGTGTCGATTATGCAAGACATACAGGCCGAGTATAATTATTTGCCCCGGGCAGCCCTGGATAAATTAAGTAAACAACTTGATATTCCCCAGAGCCATGTTTACAGCATGGCTACTTTCTTCCGGGCATTCAGCCTCAAGGAAAGGGGCAAACATATCATCAACGTTTGCTTAGGAACCGCCTGTCATGTTAGAGGTGGTGAGCTTATCCTGGAATCGCTGGAACGTCAGCTTAATATTAAGCGCGGTGATACCACCCCGGACCGCAAGTTTACACTTGAGTCAGTCAACTGTATGGGCTGTTGTGCAACCGGGCCGGTAGTAAAAATCGATGAAGAGTACTATGGGCATATGACCAATGATAAGGTCGAGCCGATGCTCAACAAATATTGACAAATAAGAATAAAAGATATGCCAGAAAAACTTAAATCATCCCAAGCTCTGGAAGAGCTGCAAAGACAACTTCTTAAAAAGCTAAATAATAGCAAGATCAGTATTTCGTTGTGCAACGGGACTGCCTGCCGGCCTTATGGCAGCAATCCGGTTGTTGAAGCGTTTAAATCTGAGATTGAAAATCGTGGTGTTGATGATCAGATTGATTTCAGGATTACCGGATGCCATGGCTTTTGCGAAAGGGGGCCGATTGCTATTGTAGAGCCTGGGAATATCTTTTATCAGAAAATCAAGGTGGAAGATATTCCCGAGATCATAGAATCAACTCTTAATAAGACTGTCGTAGACAGGCTGCTTTTTATGGAGCAATCGGGCAGTAAAATTCAATCCCAGGTTGATATTCCTTTTTATAAAGGACAGCAGAGAATTATCCTTGGTAATAATGTAAGAATAGATCCTACCAGCATTGATGACTATATCGGCATGGGCGGTTATTCGGCGTTGTCCAAGGCTCTTTTTCAATTGAAACCTGAACAGGTCATAAATATGGTTAAAGAATCGGGGCTGCGTGGCCGTGGGGGCGGTGGTTTTCCTACCGGGATCAAATGGGAATCTGGTCGTAATGCCGAGGGTGAAACCAAGTATGTAATTGTAAACGCCGACGAAGGTGACCCCGGGGCTTATGCCAATGAGGGGCTACTTAGTGGCAATCCACATAGTGTGTTGGAAGGCCTTATTATAGGTGCCTATGCTATTGGTGCTCATCAGGGTTTTATCTATGTCCGCAATGAATATCCGCTGGCTCTCAGGAATATTACTATAGCTATGCAGCAGGCTGAAAAGTTGGGGTTGTTGGGGCAGAATATACTGGGCTCCGGTTTCGTATTCAATGTAAGAATTAACAGGGGCGGAGGCGCATTTGTTTGT
>DFZI01000058.1 GCA_002383665.1 Dehalococcoidia bacterium UBA4060 | reverse complement strand
GTCATCGTTGATTATGTGCTGGGAGAGCCTAACCCCGAGGAAAAAGAACTGTTAGCGCCCGCCATCGAGTCAGCGTGTGAGGCTATCAAGATGCTTTTAAGCGATGACCTCGAGGCCACCATGAACAGGTTCAACAGGCGCACTTAGATAAGCAGAGCTTTCAGGCTATTTTAATTGCCCGTATTTATCCTGGAATGATATAATTTCACGACCTCATGATACAGACAAAATAAATCTCAGGTTATCGCAAGACAATAAGCTGTTAGATCAGGCTAACCTGCATGGCTATCATTTGTTCGTGGTAAATTAAAGATTGAAGGAAACAGCTATGAGCATTGCAATCATTGCTTCTATAAAGTCTATCAGGGCCAGAGAGATTATCGATTCCAGAGGTAATCCAACTATCGAAGTAGAAGTATTCCTTGATAATGGCGTTTCAGGCAAAGCTGCCGTTCCCTCTGGAGCAAGCACAGGTAAATATGAAGCTCTTGAGCTGCGCGACGGCGATAACAAGAGGTTCAACGGACTTGGTGTGTTAAAGGCAGTTGAAAATATAGAAAAGATCATCCAGCCTGCGCTGACAGGTATTGATGTCTTCGACCAGGAATTCATCGATCATCGTCTTATTGAACTGGATGGGACAGAGGATAAATCCCACCTCGGCGCAAATGCCATACTGGGTGTATCGCTGGCTGTGGCACACGCCGCAGCCACCTCAAAAATATCCCCCTTATATAGATGCATTGGCGGACGTGATGCCTGCCTGATGCCTGTGCCCATGATGAACATACTTAACGGAGGCAAGCATGCTGACAATTCCACCGATCTCCAGGAATTCATGATCATGCCGACAGGAGCCAAAAGCTTCCACCATGGGCTCCAGATGGGATGTGAAATCTACCACGCCTTAAAAAAAGTCATCGGGCAGAGGAAGATGAACACCAACGTGGGTGATGAAGGAGGATTTGCCCCAGCACTGTCTTCCAACCGTGAAGCCATAGAGTTGATACTGGCAGCTATCGAGACGGCCGGCTACAAACCGGCTGTAGACTGTTATATTGCGATCGATGCAGCAGCATCAAGCTTCTATAAAAACGGCAAATATGTCCTGGAAAGAGAAGGTAAAACACTGACAGGAAAGGAGATGGTTGATTTCTACTCCGACTGGGTAGCAAATTATCCCATTATCAGCATCGAGGATGGGCTTGATGAAGACGACTGGGAAAACTGGGCACTCCTGACCAGCAAGCTTGGCAGTAGAATCCAACTGGTGGGGGATGATCTCTACACGACAAACGTAACGCGTATTCAAAAGGGCATAGCCAGCAAAGCGTCAAACTCTGTTTTGATCAAACTGAACCAGATCGGTACTCTGACCGAGACATTGTCAGCTATTGAAATGGCACGTAAAGCAGGCTGGACAGTCATTATAAGTCATCGGTCAGGTGAAACAGAAGATACTACGATTGCCGACCTGTCCGTTGCCACGAATGCAGGCCAGATAAAAGCAGGGGCACCCTGCCGCAGTGAAAGGGTAGCCAAATATAACCGGCTGCTTAAAATTGAAGACGAACTAAATAATAAGGCAGTCTATCCCGGCAGAAAAGCATTCCTTATTTAGGAGGAACCCATTAATGGAGCTGTTCAAAGGCGTTCATCAGATCAAGTTACCGCTCCCCGGAAAAGAGACCAGTAGCGTAAATATCTACATTATCGAAGGCAACAGCGGCAACCTCATGATCGATACTGGATGGAATACTACGGAATCTTTCAATACACTTGCACAGGAGATGAAGGCCAGCGGCTTCGCTCTGAAAGATATAACACATATAGCTGTTACCCATATCCACCCCGATCACCTTGGCCTGGCGGGCAAGATAGCCACACTGGTAGGAGCAAAGGTATTTGTCAGCGATATCGAGTATAGTTTACTGGACTCGCGCTACACCCATCCTGATGAACTATTGGGGCAGATGTCTGCTTTCCTGGCTGCCAATGGCGTGCCCGATTGGGAGCTCAAGATGCTTACAGAGGCTTCGCTCAGCCTGCATAACGGCGTTTATCCCCTTACACAGGCACAGCTATTGAAACCAGGAGACCGCATATCAATAGAACCTTTTCAATTCCAGGCAGTGCTAACACCCGGACATACCAGAGGCCATCTGTGTTTCTATGAGCCTGCCAAAAAATATCTTTTCACCGGCGACCACATTCTTGCTGAAACTGCACCCATCATCTGCTACCATCCACAGTCCAGCGAAAATCCATTAGGGGACTATGTTACCTCCGTCAACACACTGTCTGAACTGGAGGTCAGGTTCATTTTACCTGGACATGGTCCGGTCTTCAGTGGAATGGGCCCCAAGATCGATAATATACTGCAAGTACACAATGATATGATCATGAAAATACAGCAGCTAATGGGAGTTGATACTAAAACCGGTTATGAGCTTGCCAGAGTCCTGCCATGGCTTATTGATGGCGAACCGGTCGATTATGATAAACTAAAGCCTGTAGATAAAAGGCAGGCAGTGCTTGAGACACTGGCCTATTTGCAATTTCTTGTCGCTGAAAACAAAGGCAAAAGGATTGATGAACCAGAGAAGGTAACTTACTGGTTAGGCGCATAACCGATGGATGCACTATATAAAAAAGTTCATTCACTCAGTCTGGTTTATTCCGACAAGCCACAGCCTGAGTTGCTCATAGTCATGCCCAATCCCTATCCCGGACAGGAATATGAGATAGAGATTGTATCGCATGAGTTCACGGCACTTTGCCCAATAAATGCCGGGCAGCCAGATTTTGCTACGATTACAATAAAGTATGTGCCTGATAAACATATCATTGAATTCAAGTCATTAAAACTATATCTAACCAGCTTCAGAACAGTCTCTACTTTTTATGAGGCGTCAACTAACAGGATACTCCAGGACCTGGTCAAAGTGCTCAAACCGAAATCTATACAGGTAATAAGCGAGTGGAATATCCGCGGTGGGATCCTCACCAGGATAGTATCAGAATATAAGAAAGGGAAAACCGTTAAAGGAGGGTAAAAAATGGCATACAAAATCGGTATTAACGGGTTCGGCAGGATAGGACGCCTTGTTTTCAGAGCGATCAATCAGCACTATGGAGATAAACTTGAGATTGTCGCAGTCAATGATCTCACTGATGCCAAAACCAATGCCCACCTACTTAAATACGACAGCACCTACGGGATTTATCCTGGTAAAATCGAGGCGACTTCAGATTCCATTATTGTAGATGGGGAGAAGACCAAAGTCGTAGTGGAGCGTGATCCGGCCAAAATACCCTGGAAAGACCTCGGAGCAGAAATCGTAATTGAATCAACGGGCCTTTTTACCGACGCTACCAAAGCTGCAGCTCATCTTCAAGGCGGGGCGAAAAAGGTCATCATCTCCGCTCCGGCTACCAACGAGGATATTACCATAGTCATGGGTGTAAATGAAGACAAGTATGATTCCAAAAAGCATAATATAGTATCCAATGCTTCCTGCACGACCAACTGCATAGCGCCTGTGGTAAAAATCCTCAACGACAACTTCGGAGTTACCAAGGGGCTGCTTACCACCGTACATGCATATACCAACGACCAGAGATTACTTGACATGTACCACAAAGACCTTCGCCGGGCGAGGTCCGCTGCCACGAATATTGTCCCAACCACGACAGGCGCAGCCAAAGCAGTATCTCTGGTCATCCCCGAGGTCAAGGGCAAACTTCATGGTATAGCATTGCGTGTGCCTGTGCCCACCGTGTCCATCTGTGACCTTGTCTGCGACCTAGGCAAAGATGTAAGTGTCGAACAGATAAATAATGCCTTCAAGGAAGCTGCGGCCAGTAAACTCAAAGGTATCATTGAATATTGCAATGAGCCGCTGGTCAGCACGGACTTCAAGGGCAACCAGCATAGCTCCATATTTGATGCATTACAGACCATGGTGATAGGAGGGAACATGACCAAAGTTATCGCCTGGTATGACAACGAATGGGGTTATAGCTGCAGAATGGCCGACCTCGCTATCTTTATGCTGAATAAGGGCGTTTAAGGCTTGCGATTGCAGGTTTTCTGAGCATTCAGGGGTGCAGTAGATACTCCTCAGATTGTTCACTGGGCTTGGCCAGTTATCACTTCACTTAGCACCCTATTAAGTTCCTGTATATTGTAAGGTTTAACCAGCACCCCTCGAAAACCATATCTGCGATAATCCGACAATATGGTGGCATCAGCATACCCGCTTGATATAATGGCCTTGATATTCGGGTCTATTTTAAGCATTTCATACAAGGCCTCTTTACCTCCCATGCCACCAGATATGGTAAGGTCCATGATGACTACATCAACCAGATTGCCATTAAAACGCGACTTATTATAAATATGCAAAGCCTCCTCACCATCACACGCTATCAGCACCTCTCCGATACCCATATGTTTCAATATTCTTCCCGTCACTTCTCTGATCATTTTTTCATCATCCATCAGCAACACCCTTTTCTCTTTCAATGATTGATTGAGACCCGTCTCAACAGGATCTTCCGGCAGAATATGTTGCCAGACAGGTAAACACATACTGCATCCAACTCCAATGCCTGCTTGCGAATCAACTTTGATAGAAGTCATTTCCCCCAACCCTTAAGATATCGATACCAGCCTAAAACTACACAATTTTCAGAAAAAGAAATACACCTTGCTAATTCTCATCCAATTATTAAATCCAGGCCATGCCCGTATGGTGATATTTTTTGAGCCATCTGGCTCATTCGGGATTTTTGTGCAATATAAATGCCGATTGACCTCCTGATTTTTATCTGAGATAATGCGTCAGAGCCGGGGAGAAGAATCGCTTTATTAAATAGTGTACCGGATTAAAGAGATGGCTGATATATTGGCTGCTGAAAACAGCACTACCCTTCCAGTCAACACTACTGAAGCATTTGAAAAGCACTGGTTCTGCTCTGCGATGCTCAAAGACGGCAATGTCGTATTGCAGGATGCCGACTCTCCTGCCTGCTTTCTCGACATATTAGCAAACTCACTGCTGGCGTGGGTAGATTATCGTACATCTAACTTTGAGCAGGACGCCAAACGCAGTGCCTCTATGCTTGGTTTCAGCGAACAGCTCACCAGCATACTTATCGATAACTCAAGTCTGCTCTATCTGGATTATGATGTTGAAATGGGAATAAAGCTGCCTTCCATCCAGATACGTCTGAATGACCATATAGATGTGCAAAACCATACTACTGTTCTTTTTTTAAAAAGGAACTTCATTTTCACAGTACATCCAATGCTGGTCGATCGCCGTTTTACACGGCTGCGCCGCTATTCAACAAAAATACTGGGGAAAATACCCCTTGAACTTTCAGCGGAAGACAAGTTAACCATGCTGCTCATCCGCATCATCGATCAGAATAATGACCGAAACTTCGAGCATCTCCGCCAGATCGAGGAACGAGGAGACGACCTTAACAGATGCATCATGGATCCCGAGATTGACCGCAATATTCTCGGGCCTCGAATATACGATATGAAACACGCACTGATAACCTACCTCAATGCCCTATGGGATACCGTTGATGTCCTGCATGACCTACGTTACGGCGACGCCAACCTGTTGACCGATCAACCAGATATGCTGAAAAAGATCGAATTCCTGGCTGAAAACGTCAACCGCCAGATCAGTCTTTCCGAACATATGTCTGATGTTCTGGCCTCAGGCCTGGAAGTCCTGCAAACCATTTATAACAACCAGCTTCAAGCTATGAATAATAAGATGGCGCTTCTCATGACCTATTTGACCGTGCTCGGAACAGCTTTCCTGGTGCCCAACACACTGGCTACGATCCTGAGCAACTCAGCCTTTGGAATGACAGCGGAGGATTCAGGCTGGTACATTGTGCTGTTAACCGGTGCAACGATCATTGCCACTGCACTGGCATTTATCTGGGTAAAAAGCTTCGGCATACTGCCTCATAAACCTAAGAAATAGGATATCTTGAAGCTCTCAGATGCTGAAATGTACACCGGTCAGCCTTTCGCTGATTTCCCACAACTTGGCAGCAACTGCCCTATCATAAGTTTCCGGTGATGATTTGGTTATTGCCCCCTTTGTTTTGACCTTCGACATTTTTAGATGCTGACCCGTCTGAAAATAACAACCTGTCAGCCCCTCTACCTCTTCTGACGATGCCACATACAATGGTAACACTGATCCCTCCTGCGGCCCCTTCATTAACAGCCTGAAAATGGTGCTGACCATCCTGCTGGAATTATCCCATATTCGTGATGATACGGCGCCGGGGCAAACGCAATTCACACTGACCCCACTGCCTTCCAACCTGCAGGCAAGCTCTCGGGTGAACACAGCATTAGCCAGCTTGGACTGCGCATAGGATAGATCACGGCTATAACGTCTTTCCCCCTGAAGATTATTGAAATCAAGTCTTACCGTCCGGTGCATCGCCGAGGTCAGGTTTACAATACGAGCGGGAGCGCTTGCTCTCAACATATCCATCAGCACATTGGTCAGCATGAAAGAAGCCAGATAGTTGACTGCAAATGTCATCTCAATGCCATCTTCCGTTAACACACGGTCATTCATGATCACTCCAGCATTGTTAACCAGTACATGCAGAGCAGGGAATCTTTGCCGATATTCGTGTGCAACTTTTTTCAACTGCTGCTGCGAAGACAAATCGGCCAATAACAGCTCGACCCTGCCGTTGCCAGTATCACGGACAATGTTATTCACAGCGTCCACCCCCCGAGCAGAGTCGCGGCAAACTATAGCAACGTGTGCCCCCTGGGCTGCAAGTCCAGCTGCAATATACTGCCCAATCCCTGAACTGCCCCCTGTGACCATGCAGTATTTATCCTTAATATCCCATCTCACAGCTTAATTATACCTGCTAAATAATAATACCATCTCAGCCTGTTTAGGGCCCGCCATCATAGCCATGATAGCAGTTATAAACTTTTTATTAGAACTTACGTTTTATATAATAGATGCCAGGTAAATAGAGGTAACCTGGTGTCTATAGAAGAAGAAATAATACA
>DFZI01000083.1 GCA_002383665.1 Dehalococcoidia bacterium UBA4060 | reverse complement strand
CTCCGAAATCAAATTGCAGTCGTCTAATTCAACCAAATATACTTTGCTTAACTCTAGCAAAACGTCTTTGGGTGAATGCTTATCTAAATGCGAAATATAGGATAAACAGTAGGCTCGGCGACCCGTGAAAAAAGAAAAAACTACTTGTGTAGGTTCCTAGAAATCAAACTGCGCGCGGCCACCCAACCCTAAAGGATGGGGAATTCGTGATCCTCCGCGCTCCCTGTGTATTAACGCAGTTTGAAATCATGGTTTGAAGGTGTCCATATTGGAACTGCTAGAACATTGTTGTATGTATACATTACATCTTGTGTTGCCCGTTGCGATGCCATCATTGCCGTATTGCCATTTGCAAGGTAATTAAAGAATTTCGACATATACAGGCTATTTCCTGCGGAATTGACACTGTAGGTATAACCACCACTTATCCATTCTTTATTCTTGACTGCATTAGCTATGGGGCTGGTAGCCTTTGGGTTAAATGAATTGCATCCAGCAAAAATTGCCAATCCTTGAGGATTTTTTGTGAACATCGATGCTAGCTCGCGTCCATTTACCACTCTATCAGATTTCGCGGCGTCTGTAATTTCTATTGCATTAGGTCCCATATGTCCTTTGATTGCAGAAATGTAATAGTCGTCCATTGTACCTACGCGAGAATGCGTTACAGCCGAATCTCTATAGTATGTAACTGCCTGCCCCTTGTTCATCAATGCATTGAATGCGTCATTTCCCCAATCTTTATAGCCATTTTTGATGACATATTCTGCACGGAAAGGATCGAGCAATAATGCGGTGCGATAAGATGCCACGTTTGTGCTTGGAGTCAAAGATAAACTAGATGAATAGGCTTTACCCAATACAGATCCTTTTAATTGGGCATAATTAGTTGTCTTGAATCCGAAATCGCCCCCACCAGAATAATATGTACCTTCATGTCCATACATCTTGGCCTTGTTTTCTACGTGGGTGCGGAATAAGGCACTTGTACCGTACGCTCCAGTCGTCCTTCCATAAACACCGGCGTAAGTTTTTGAGCCGTAAGAATCAACATATGGTTTGTATATTACAGCAGGCCTGCTAGTAGTGCCATATGCATCAGTCCAATGATATGTTTTCTCGCCTTCTTTATTGCTTGAAGACGCATCGAACCAGATATAGTCTGCTCCTTTACCATAGTCCGCAGATAACTTTGAGAAGACGTGATCGGTATAGGCAATTGTTTCTGTATATAAATTGCTTACAGATGATTTTCCAACCCCGGTCGGCGAACTGCCTGATGCCATAGTTGATGCATAATCACCTTCAAGATTTGAACCATAGCTACCGCCTGTGAAATATTGGGCATTGGCGACATTAAATTTTAGCCATGTACCAGCTGAGGTTGATGATGGTGACCAGGTGCTCCAATCATAATTCCAAGTGGTAACTCCGGGAATGCCAGTAACGCGCCTGTATTCGGTAACCTTGGCCCCCCTAGATTGGGCAGTCTTCGATATGCTACCGTACGGCAAAGAACCAGATCCATAAAATGTATTAGAGAGATCTGCATCAGTTGGATTTAGTGCTATATGTTCGTTTGCATAGTCGTCGACAGTAGCTCCATAAACGACATTTGTTGAAGAGCTACCTCCATTGCCTCCGGTCGAAGCTGTGAGTTCCAAACCGGAAGTCAGCAAAACATTAATCAAAAAGATCAATGCTAATGCTAGAGATCCTTTAATTATATTCATTCAATTATTACCTCCTACTTTTTTCCTTGGATGTAATTACAATTAATAGATGATAAGCTTTATTAGAGTCCTAGTTGTAGGTTCTATATGATGCGCAGGTTTCGGGCAATTCACCTCATTATTGTAGTATTGGCACTTAGTTCAAACGTCTACGGAGTCTACTGGTCGAGTAGCGTTGACACCAATTCGTCTCATTGGTCCATCCATCGCCAGAGCAGCAATATTAGCTTTAACCTCTCAAGCTCAGTGGAAGGCAAAATATCACCTGTAGAATCCCGTGGCAGAATTCTAAGCCCATACCAATCCTACTATGAAGAAGTTGGAACTAATGACGTACGGCTCAGGCAGAGGACAAGCTCTCTGGCAGGGAGCTATAAAACCTCAGATGAAATAATGATGCAGTCAGTTGTTTACCCTGACGAAATCGAGATTATAGTTGAGAAGCCAGAGGGAACTGATCTATACACAATCGAGTACAAAAATGAAAAATGGCCGATCTTCATAAAAGCCAGTAGATCCCTAGCTTATTCCGGTCAGCAAATAAACAATCGAGATTATGAGGAAAATAACGGAGACTTTGTGGGTGCGAACTTGCTATACAACCACGAGCTATCTAAGGAGCAGTGGACTGTTATTTGGCTGCAGAGGCTAAATGCCACAGTGCTGGCTACTAATGATTCAATTCTACTGGCAGAGTTCAAGCCAACCAAATATTTGGGCTATATAATCAATTCTAAAACTACTGGAATAGCCGATTTAAGCTATAGGCTCAGAGATTCTCAGTACGATATTAAGCATCAAAACTATCCAGCTCTTAGTGAAGGAGAAGAGCGATATTATGGTAATTATGACATCTCAAGAAAAATAGAGATGAGATCTGTATTCAAAAAGTCCGATGATACCGATGATGAGGTTGATAGTTGGCTACCATGCTGCAATGGCGGCTGGAACGACCTAATGTACTTCGATGATAAAAAGGGCTTTGGAACCGGTGCCAAAGGGGTCTTCGATTGCACCTGCTACAAAGGAACTCCGAAGACATAGGGCTTGAAGCCAAATAATTTATGGCTCCTCGCCATTTTGCATGCACTCCCCTCTATGAGTTGATGTTGCTTAACTCATTGTCCACTCGGAGGGGTTCACTCCCATCTGGATGCTACAGGCACCCTGGATGAAGGTCAAAGCTATCAGAAAGATTGCAGATTCATTTTTGATGGATATCCCTCAATACTTGCCCATTAGAAGGACTAAAGAAAAAGTTTGCGTATATTATGATCGTCATAGTTGCTAGCTGGTTGTATGTACTTTCCCATGTAAATCGAATTCATGATGTCAAAGCATTTCGATTTTCATCTGCCACGTATGAGCCTCGTCCTGTGGCTCCTTGGCGTTTCTGATATTCTAAAAAAGGGGATGAAGGGCAGATCGTCCTCCCTCGATAGCCCTTTAGATCTTGGTGTTGCCGGTGACCTGCGTTGAGGGGTTGAATCCGTTCTTCTTGATCGGTGAACCCGAATTTACATACACGCCGTATTGTTGATACCAATTTGCTGATGTAATCGAACTAGGTAGATGTGCCTTATTCGAATAGATTTTGACCTTAGAACCGTCAAGTGTCACAGTGCACGTAGATGAGTATGGCTCGGAATTAATCCCACCACCATTGCCAATAGTAGCCTGATTGCTGAATATCAGACTCGACCCACTGACATATAGAATGCCAGTGTTGTCGATTCCCCCTCCTTTCCAATTTGCTTTGTTCGATGATATTGTTGTATCTATTAGTTTTAGATTGGCAGGAGTGAAAGTTCCGCTTTTATAAATACCGTAGTTTGCAATTCCTCCTCCTTTGTATTTCACCGTATTACCGGATATCTTGCTGCTTTTTACCGTCGCAGTTCCGGAATTTGCAATGCCTCCTCCATGAGTTGCATAGTTCCCTGATATCGTGCTACTTGTAACGGTCATTGTGCCTTTGTTGTAAATTCCGCCACCGTAAGAATTGTAGCGGATAGAGCCAATGAGACTGTTTCCAGATAGCGTGCTACCGGTTATTGTTACTGTTCCTGAGTTATAAATGCCGCCACCATCTTCAAGAGCGCTGTTCTTTGATATGGTACTGCCTGTTATGGTTGCTATGCCGGAGTTATAGATACCGCCACCACTGCCAGGATACTCCCAACTGGCCCCTCCGGAACCATATATGATTTTAGTCTTCAAACAACTGTTTGCGGATATGGTACTACCAGTCACTGTCAGAGTGCCATAATTTCTTATGCCGCCTCCATACCATGCCTTGTTTTCTGATATAGCGCAACTAGCAACCGTTAGCTTGCCATTGTTATAAATTCCCGCTCCATAATCCGCTTTACCATTCTTTATGGTCATACCAGACAACCGCACGACAGCATTTGCGTTACCCTTTCCTACCATGAAAACCGACCCTGCTTTGTTACCATCAACAATGGTTCTGGCCGATCCAGCACCCTTCACGGTCAACGACTTATCGACCTTCACGTTCTCCCTGTAAGTGCCTGTAGCTACATTTATGGCGTCACCAGATAGCGCAGCGTTCACAGCACCCTGGATTTTCAGAGTTGGGTTGACATAATAACCCACGATTCCAGATACAGTCGGTCCTGATGCACTTTTCTTGGCTGCCAAATTAAGGTCGTACTCAGTGCCATAGTTCGAGGATCTGGTTATGGTTTTTGTCACTGCCGTAGCTTTGCTGGTGAATGTTCCCTTTAAATGCTCTTTTTGGATTACCTGAGTGGTAGTTCCTGCCGATGCAGTCTCGCTCAATCCCGAGAATGTGGCTTTTCCACCTGATATGCCCTTGAGCGGGGTGCTTATGCTATAGGTTCCACTGCTATCCTTGGCACTGCCGTATATCTTGATGGAATTAGCCGCTCCACTGGTTGCAGTCTGGCTCGCAAGAACCGAAGTACCCGTGGTTACTGCTTTGCCGCAATATCCTGTGAGCGTGACATAGTCTCCTGCTGCTGTGCTCCTAGCTTCTTCCAAACCCACGCTTGCCGATCGAATGGTGCCATAAGATGAAGTCGCTGTACACTTGATGGAATCTGCCTTGGGAACCGTGAGCCACTGCTCAGCCGAGACCTGGGTTTGAGTGGTTACGCTTCCTTCTTTTGGCAGGACTTTGGAGGTGTATGTTAGGCCACTGGGCGCATTGAGAACCTTGACGTACACGCTGGCGCTTTTTCCCGAAGCGTCCTTGACCGAGTGGGTCTGTTCAAATTTCGCGACTGAGCCGCTTAACGTGGTTAATGGTGTCAGATCTGCGCCTTTGATTGCGATTTGGCTGCTCACGGCAGAGTCTTTCAATGTATCAAAATTCATCGAAACCGAATCGCTCTCGCCATTACCGCCGCCCGAGGCTGTGACCTGGATACCATCGGCACCTTGGATGAGGGCAAATGATATCAGAACGATTACAAATTCATTTTTAACGGATATCCCTCCATATTTGCCCATTGTAAGAACTAATGAAAAAGTTTGCGGTTATCACAATCGTTATAGATGCACGCCCATAGTGTGGTTCAGGTCAAATTTCCGGGTGCAAAACGTGCGGGTGAAAGTTATACGCACTAATTTTGTACAACCATCCTGGCCGGAATCAGCGTCCATGATATTTTTATAAATATGTTTTCGATCTCGTAAGGTCTGGTGTTGCGCGGCGGATTCTACAGCGTCTTTTCAAGCTTACTGCTAACGAAAAACCAATATCGGGCAATTGTCGATAAATCATTCCATAGTGTACTGGATTGATTTGTTTGCCAGAAGCGATTTATGACTTGTTTTGGTGCAGGCAAAAAAAGGAGACAACTATTGCAGGTTACACGTACTTATATTAAGCGTTTTATAGCTGACATCTAGGTAGCCTTGCCACCTTTAGAGGGCTTTCAATCTTTCTCGAAGCTTCCTGCACTCCTCAAGTCCCCGCTCATCAAGCGCGTAGGTCATCTCGCTACCGGTTGAATGTGGACTGCACCCCTGATAATGGACAAATAGTTAAGCAATGGTATTTAAGGCAACCTCCACTTCGAAATGACCCGGAGATGTGAGGGCTGAATGCAGCCTCTTATGGTGTACACCTTTTCAATGAAATGCCACATGTTTTGAATGAAGGTCGTGAACTCATCGCAAATCGCGACCGGATTGGGGAGCTGGGAGACATTCACCTGCCAAAGCCTTGGACTCAACGACTATGGTTCAGAGACAAAGCCTTAAATAACCGTGAGCGTTAACGGCAATGAGCATTGTATCTGGTGTTCCAATGAGGATTTCTGTAATTGGTGGTGGCTATGTCGGCTTGGTCTCATCAGTTTGCCTGGCAGAACTCGGGCATTCGGTAAATTTAATTGAAATAGATGAAGGAAAGGTTGCGCACATCAATTCAGGAAGGCCGACAATATTCGAGGAGGGCCTCGAAGAGATTCTGGTCAAGCATATTGACCACAATTTGACGGTTAGCTCAGACTTCAATAGCGTTTTAATATCAGATATAACCTTTATTTGCGTTGGAACGCCCTCTTCTTCAAATGGCAGCGCAGATCTTTCCATGATAAAAAGCGCAAGTATATCTATTGGCCACGCTCTTCAAGGCTCAGAGAAATACCATGTTATCGCTACAAAGAGCACTGTGCCTCCGGGTACAACGCAAGACGTAGTGATGCCACTTGTTTTGAAGGAGGGTTGCCTAAAAAAGCAAAATATTGGATTTGTCATGAATCCAGAGTTTCTGCGAGAAGGTCGTGCAATACATGATTTCATGAGACCGGATCGGATTGTGATAGGAAGTGATGATAGAAAGGCAGGTGATCTTGTAGAGACTGCATATTCTGGGCTAAATGCGCCCATAGTCAGAACAGGACTTACTGCTGCAGAAATGGTAAAGTATGCATCTAATGCCTTCCTTGCCACTAAGATCTCATTTTCCAATGAAATAGGCAATATCTGCAAGAAGCTAAGCATTGATGTATATGAGGTCATGAATGGGGTGGGCCTAGATCATAGAATCAACCCGCATTTCCTAAATGCAGGAGTTGGCTTTGGCGGTAGTTGCTTTCCCAAAGATGTATCTGCTTTAATCCATCTTGCAGAATGCTTAAGGGAAGACCCAATATTATTGAAATCTGTCATGAAAATAAACGATCTGCAGCCTAAGAGACTGGTGGACCTGCTTGAGAAGAGAATTGGCTCATTAAGAGGGAAGCGAGTTGCGGTCTTGGGCCTGGCTTTTAAAGATAATACAGATGATATCAGAGATTCACGATCGATAAACGTTATTTTGGATTTGATCAAAAGAGGTGTGCATATTGCAGCTTACGATCCAAAAGCGAATGACTCTATGCATAGCATAATACCTGATATAGATTATTGCCATA
>DFZI01000094.1:855-6318 GCA_002383665.1 Dehalococcoidia bacterium UBA4060 | reverse complement strand
AGGTGCAAGCTTGACGTTTCTGGCATGTACTTTAAGGATTTCCTCGCGTCCCTTCATGTCCGGCTTGTCCACCACTATCTGGCGATCAAAGCGGCCGGGCCGCAGCAAGGCAGGATCAAGCACATCCGGCCGGTTAGTGGCGGCCATAATGATGACTCCCTGCGATGAATCAAAGCCATCCATCTCGGTGAGTAACTGGTTAAGCGTCTGCTCCTGCTCCTCGTGCCTGATAGACGCCACACCCCCACGCTGCTTGCCGATGGTATCGATTTCATCGATGAAGACGATGCAAGGTGCATTTTTCCTGGCTTGTTCAAACAGGTCGCGGACGCGGGCGGCGCCCACGCCAACGAACATCTCCACAAACTCGCTGCCGCTCATGCTGAAAAACGGCACGCCCGCTTCACCAGCGGTTGCCTTCGCCAGCAAAGTCTTGCCGGTACCCGGTGGTCCCACCAGGAGTATTCCTTTGGGGATCTTTCCACCCAGCGCACGGTATTTTTGCGGATTTTTGAGAAAGTCCACCACCTCTTGAAGCTCAGCTTTAGCCTCATCCACGCCGGCCGCGTTGTCAAAGGTAATGTTTACCAAGCCCCTGTTATACACCCGGGCACGGCTACGGCCAAAGCTTAGATACTGCTGGTTACCTCCCACACGCCCGATCAGGAAATACCACAGAAATATGAAAAGACCAATGGGAACAACCCAGCTCAACAGATTAGTCCAGAACTTGCTGAGTATATTGCCGGCAAACACGGCATCACTCTGACGTAGCTGGCTTATAATCTGGCTATCATCTATGCCCGGCAGCCTGGCACTAATAAGCAGGTCACCTTTATCCCTGGTCTTCCAGAGGATTTCGGACTCGCTGATCTGTGCCTCGGCCACATTGTTCTCATCCAATGCTTTCAGAAACTGGCTGTACGGGACTCTCTGCGGCTCGGTCAGAGGCATCAGGAATATCTGCAACAGCATGAGCAGAATCAGGGTTGATACAAGATAGCCTATGGAAAAACGCCTCTGTTTTTCCTGCTTTGTTGCCATGATTTTCCTACTTAGCTATGCTGTCAATATGAGGGAAAGCCAACAACCAGCCAAACTTCAAACCATTTCTATTCTATCATATTTACCGCATTTAGCAGAGATGATTGAACTTTAATAACTCTCAGCTATGGGGGTTCAGCAGCTCGGCGATATGCACGATCTTAACTTCTGAATTAATACGCTTGACCAGACCCCCGACAACCTGGCCGTAACCTATCTCATAAAAAGCATTTACGCCTCTGTCGATCATATTTTCTATGGAACGTTGCCACTGCACACAGTTTGTGATCTGGTCAACCAGCTCCTTCTTTATGGCCTCGGCAGAGGTTATAATTTCTGCGGTGACATTGGATACAACAGGAACATCGGCCTGGCGGAAATTACATCCGGAGATCGCTTTTTTCAAGCCTTCCACGGCCGGTTTCATAAGATCGGAATGAAAGGCGCCGCTAACCTTCAGCGGTATAGCCCGCCGTATGCCATGCTGTGGCGCCAGCTTTTTAAACTCATCCAAAACTGAAACTTTGCCGCTGACCACTATCTGACCCGGTGAGTTTATATTGGAAATCTGGGCCCCGGTGGCAGCACAGACCTTTCTCACGGTCTCCTCATCGCTTCCGATAACCGCCAGCATGCCGCCCGGAGTTGCCTGACCCGCTTCATACATCAAGCGCCCTCTCTCTCTGACCAGCCGTACGGCCTCACCAAGGCTGAGCACACCCGCCGCAACAAGGGCCGAATATTGACCCAAGCTGTGTCCAGCCACGAAATCAGGTGAGGGTAAACTCGTGCCGCTCAACTCGCGGGCGGCACGCAGATAAGCTATACTGACCGTCAGTATGGCGGGTTGCACGTTAACCGTCTTGGTCAGCTCATCCTCAGGACCCTCAAAACAGAGAGCCGAAAGAGGAAAACCCAGAGCCCGATCGGCCTCATCGAAGACAGCTCTGGCAGATGCATAGTTTGTATAGATATCCTTGCCCATGCCCGCTGCCTGCGATCCTTGCCCGGGGAAAATGTAGGCTACCCTGTTACCTGAGCTCATTAAAGACCTCCCTCGCGTACGCTATGATACATTTTTGATAACTGGTATCTACCCTATTTTAAACAGGCCATGGCATGGGAATTTAACCAGCATGTCCAATTGCCATAGCTATGGCATATTCTTTACAGTGAGACATGGATACTGCGAATCCTGCGATACCTTTCTCTTCAGCTATTTGCCGGGCAGTCCCGGACAACCTGATCAGCGGGACATCGTTTTCCCCGTGCACTATTTCAATATCACGCCAGCTCACAGCAGCAAACCCCGTATTTAATGCCTTCATTACCGACTCTTTAGCGGCAAAATGCGCAGCCAGGCTGGGATAGCAGCCCCCACAATAACCCAGCTCCCCTTCAGTATATATGCGTTTAAGAAAAGCATCCTTCCACCGCAAAACTGCGTCTTCGATACGGTGGATCTCGATGATATCAATGCCTGCAGGCATTGACGCTGGCTGCATACGTAACTACCCTTCGTTATTCAAATATCCAATTCAGGCTGACATGACAGATCCGTCATTTATAGAGGTATATTGCCATGTTTTTTGTTCGGATTTGTATCCGTTTTATTTTCCAGGAGCTTTAAAGCCTTGATCAGCTTGGATCTCGTCAACCTGGGGTCGATAACATCATCCAGATGCCCACCGGCTGCTGCCACATAAGGATTGACGAACTCATCCTTATACTCCTCCAGCAGCTTCTTAGTGGTGCCTTCGGGATCATCCGATTTCTCGACTGCAGAATGATAAAGGATATTAATCGCTCCCATGGGACCCATGACCGCGATCTCGGCATTAGGCCATGCATAGTTAAGATCTGTGCGCAGGCTCTTGCTGCTCATGGCAACATAGCCACCGCCGTATGCTTTGCGCAGAATGAGCGATATCTTGGGCACAGTTGCCTCAGAATAGGCGAAAAGCAATTTGGCACCATGCCGGATGATGCCGCGGCGCTCCTCTTCCACACTGGGCATATAACCCGGGACATCTACAAAGGTAATCAAGGGTATATTAAAACAGTCACAAAAACGAACGAATCTGGCGGCTTTATCAGCCGCATCCACGTTGATCGCGCCGGCAAAATAAAGCGGCTGCTGTGCCACGATCCCAACTGTCATCCCTGCCATCCGGGCAAAGCCCGTGATCATGCTCTGACCGAAATCTGCATGCACCTCCATGAAATCGCCTCTATCAACCACACGGCGGATGACTTTCTTCATATCATATGCCATGTGAGAATCCGAGGGCACGAGGGAAAGCAACTCTTCATCGGCTACTTCGGTTTCGTTATCCCAGGCTACAGCCGGCGGTTTTTCCCTGTTATTCTGAGGCAGAAAGCTGAGAAGGCGTCGCACCATCTCGAGACACTCCTTTTCACTTTTGGCCACAAAATGACAATTGCCGCTTTGGGAAGCGTGAACCTCTGCAGCGCCAAGCTGCTCAAATGTCACCTCTTCACCCGTCACATATTTAATCACGTTGGGCCCGGTGATATACATCTGACCGGTCCCTTCCACCATAAAGATGAAATCAGTGAGAGCAGGTGAATATACTGCCGCCCCGGCACAGGGACCCATTATGACTGAAATCTGGGGTATCACACCCGAATAGCATGTATTGCGCATGAATATCTCACCGCAGCCTGACAGGCTATCCACGCCTTCCTGAATACGTGCACCACCGGAATCGAGCAGGCCAACGATAGGAGCTCCTACCCTGGCTGCCAGATCCATCAATTTGCATATCTTTTCCGCTGAAGCCACGGACAGGGAACCTCCGAATACGGTAAAATCCTGTGCAAAAACAAACGTCTTGCGCCCGTTTACAGTCCCGCAACCCGTTATTACGGCGTCGCCCGGATACTTCTCCTCAGCCATTCTAAAATGGTTGCAATTATGCTCAACAAGCGAGCCAATCTCCTCGAAGCTGCCTGGATCAAGGAATATATCGATCCTCTCACGGGCCGTGAGCTTGCCCTTCTCATGCTGCTCCTGGATACGATGGTGCCCACCACCAAGATGCTGCTGCTCCTTTATCCTGACCAGGTCATGCAGCTTATCATTACTGCCGGTTGTCATCTTAGTTTCGTGACTCATTGTATATTATTGCTATATATTATAGCTATTAATTATAATAGCCCCAATCAAGTACCCATATCAGTATTTATATCAGTATTTATATCAGTATTTGTATCAATATTTATATCACTGTCCCCCAAAATACATTTTACCAATGTGGTTGGTGGTCTACAAGGTCGGGTGTTAGCAGAGCCTGGTATTTGACACTGGTAGTTCCGAAGTATAAAATCGGACTCTAACAGGTATAAATCCTGGTATCCTGTGTAGCCGGGTGAAAAGCGGATGGGGAGAATATCTGGTTGGCTGCACATTGATGAAGAGCATGGAAAATTGCTATAAATATATACATAAAATTTTTATGCTTAAAGGGATAAGGTGAGACAACAAGGACAAAGAATAGAATTTGAAAAGCTCACTCCGGGTTATGAGTTCACCTCAACCAGCTTCAAACTCGATAGCAAGGTGATAATGGACTATCTTAAGGCAACTGGAGATAATAATACCTATACTGAGGAGAAGATTGCTCCACCGATGTTGATAGCTGCACTGGCCATGTCTGCCATGTCAGCAAATCTGGAGATGCCCCCCGGCTCAGTTCACGTCTCCCAGGAGTTGGAGTTTAACAATATCGCCAATATCGATGAAATACTTATTAGCTATGCCAGAGTTAAGCGCAAGATGGAGCGAGGCCAGCTACACATGCTGACCATCAGCATCGATGTCGAAAATCAAAAGAAGAACACGGTGATGTCCGGCGAGACCAGCTTTATCCTGCCCTCGCTCAGTTGATGGAATAACAGTGATGAGACAGGTACTTAACTCAGATGATCTATATGCCGGCCTGAGCCTGCCGGAGTTAAAGAAGCTGGTTACTCAGGATCAAATTAATCTCTATGCCAGGGTAAGCCAGGACTTTAATCCCATTCATATCGACGAGGAATTCGCCAGACAATCGCCGCTGGGTGGCACGGTTGCCCACGGGATGCTTATTTTATCGTACATCTCTGAATTAATGACCACTAACTTCGGGAAAAACTGGCTGACTTCTGGCAGGCTCAGCACCAGGTTCAAAGCTCCAGCCAGGCCGGGAGATACTATCACTGTAAGCGGCAGGATAACCCGAGCGCAAAAGGAAAATAACTCTGTTTCTGTCGACTGTGACGTGCTCTGCCAGAACCAGCAGGGTGAGGCTGTCATAGTCGGTGAGACGAAAGTGAGCGTGCCCGTATGATAAAGATAGCAGTTGATGCCATGGGAGGAGATTTTGCCCCCGCAGAAATTGTCAAAGGCTCGGTTCT
>DFZI01000094.1:0-780 GCA_002383665.1 Dehalococcoidia bacterium UBA4060 | reverse complement strand
AGGCTGGTAAAGGAAGGAAAGGCAGCAGCGGCAGTTGGCGTCGGGCCAACCGGTGGAGTGTTCGCTTCTGCCCTGCAGACACTGGGGCTGCTGGAAGGGCTCTCACGTCCTGTCATCGGCGGGCCATTTCTGGGCTTTGCTCCACAGACCATTATGATTGACCTGGGAGGCAATGCCGACTGTCGTCCCGACCAGCTTCTCGATTTTGGAATCATCGGCACGGTCTATGCCCGCAAGTATCTGAATATTTCCAATCCGACCGTGGCACTGCTCAGCAACGGCCGTGAAGAGGGCAAGGGCAACGAGGTGGTCAAGGAGGCTTATAAACTTTTCAAGTTGTCCGGCTTGAATTTCATCGGCAATGTGGAGGGCAATGACATCGCCCTCGGCAGCGCAAATGTCATAATATGTGACGGTTTTGTGGGCAATATAGTGATTAAATTTTGCGAGGGTCTGGGCAACATCACCGCCCAATGGCTGGAGAAAATGCTGCGAGGCAAGCTCCGTGAAAATGAAATTGAGGAGATTGTTAAGGCATATAAACAGGCTACCATCTCGGCAGATACAGCGGGTGGAGGGCCATTGTGGGGTGTGAACGGCGTGGTCTGCAAAGCTCACGGGCGGAGCAGGGCACCTGAGGTAGCCAAAGCTATCGGGACAGCTAAGAACATGGTAGAGACGGACCTGGTAGGCACATTGAAGTCAGAGCTGGCAGCCATCAGAAGCAGAATAAATGCAACAAATCCGAATACATAAAGGGAGGAGTTCCGAGAATGTCTG
>DFZI01000019.1:2077-18979 GCA_002383665.1 Dehalococcoidia bacterium UBA4060 | reverse complement strand
AAGTCAGACTTGACCTTGCGGCGCCTGTCGTATTTTTCATCCAGCGAAAACACGGCCACCTGCCCGGGGAAAAGCTGCTTGAGGCCTTTGACCTTGTGCTCCTTCTCACTGGTACCTTCCCAGCCGTACTCGTTGTGCATATCGAAGATCAGGCTGGTGGTACGGCTCTTCTGCATCATGCCTATCAGCAGCAGGCGGGTGAGGAAGGTCTTGCCCGTGCCGCTCTTGCCGAATACGCCATTGGAGCGTTTAACCAGCTCCTCCATGTCGATGCAGACACGTGTTTCCATATCCAGCGGGTTGCCAACATAAAACCTGCGTTCGTCCTCCTTGCCGAAGACCATCTCTACATCCCTCTGTGTGGCCAGCTCAACGTCAGAAAAATGCGAGGGGACCGTCTTGACAGGCATGGCGCCAACTCCATCCCCCATCACGACATTGCTGATGGTCAGAGACGGCAGGATGCTGATCCTGGCGTAGGTCGTCGTGCCCGATACCACGCTGGCAATGAAAGGATCTGAAATATCCGGAGGCATGGTCAGGGCTCGCGGGTCGACTGCTTCCAGGCTGACATCCGTGATCAGCCCGAAAAAGCGTTTCTTCTCTCCCCTGATCGCAACGTAACGACCTACGGCGATATCCTCCACCGACATGGAGGGATCCATCTTGACCTGCACACCACCTGTCAGCGAGCCGGAAATGACCGTGCCGAGACGAATATTTTTATGATCTTTATCCTGCTCTTTCACTGGCTTAACCTCTTCAAAATAGAATCAAGTCTGCGGATATCATTGCTCAGCAGCCAGGCCAGCTCTTTGCCCGCCCTGATCAGGAACCCCTGTGACGAGGGATGGGTGTGGCCTGCCGAGCGGAGGAAGGCAGCTACGACCTCATCGGTCGCCACCGGCAGGCGGCTGTCCAGCATAAGACTGAGGAAGTTGAGCGATTGGGTGAATTGCCTGACCTCCTCATCAGTGGAAGTATAAACGAAAGCATAGACCAGGGCCGGAGAGGGCGGTAAGTACTGTTTGACGTCACCACCGCTGCGATGGCCTATGACGAGAGCCTTGAAATCGGAGACAAGCAGCCTGGCCAATTGCGGGTTGGCCTTGAACACGTCTCTGTCCGTGGCAGCGTTCTGCCCACGGGCGATGATGCGCCTGCCCGGCTCAAGACTATGTGTGGCAGAGTAATATACGATGCCATAAATGTCACAGTCGCGACCTCTGGTGCGCACCAGACTGCCCAGGGCAGGAACGCCTTCTAGCTCATAGCACTGCGCCATGAACTCGGAATTGCTCGTTTCAATAACTTCAGCAATCTTTTGCTTTAAATCCATCTCACCCTCTTGCTTCTCTGCTTAAGCGAGCGCTGTGAAGCAATATTATCCTCCTGCAGAACTCGGTCAACCAGGTCCCAGAACTGGTCACGGTCTGTGCCCGTGACCACCGCCTGTTCATGAGCCTCGCTCAGACAGACGGGGTAGCCAAAACCCTTATCACACTGGTCCAAAATAATCGCATGTGTCAAGTTCAGAAGCGCCTCATCATCCGCCACCCACTCAGGCACCTCCACCCTGGCAACCTCCTCCCCCATCCCGATATAAAAGAAGCATACCTTATGGATACCGTACCTGGTGTTGATAGATGAGGTACTGTAAAACACGGGTGACCTTTCCCTGTCTCCGAGCACCTTACCAAACAGTGCTCTATCAATCACGCCTGCGATCTCGTCACAGGGCCTCCCCTCCAATTTACCCTGGCAGTGCCTGTCACAGTCAACCGGGTCATAAGGGCAGATTTGCAGCCTCAGTACATTGGCCACATCAGCGCTGCGGGGAAAGCTGATATAGCTGGCCAGTGCTGCCTGCCTGGTCTTATTCAGCTCAAAGAAACGGTCGAACTGTTTGAGCAGGCCTTCATCAAGCAGATCTTTTATCACAAAATCCTCGTAACGCTGGCCTACAAGCCCCCACATGATCAGCGAGCCGTCGATCAGCCCCAGCACTGGCAGCCCATCTGGTGCACTGCAGACACGGTCTGCCAGGCTGCGGCATTCTTCCACACCCCGTTTAATTCCCAGCAAAGGACCCTCGATAGCTACTTGCTGTCCACCGGTTGAGCGGATATTTTGCCTCTCTTCACCATAATAAAGTGTGGGTGAGGAGATGAACTCGGCATCCGGGCTGCCACCATAACGCAGGTAGATTACACCCATATTGAACAGGAACAGTCGCTCCGAATGGTGACGATCCACGTCGATATGCGATCCGTCACATCCCACCACACAGAAATCGGAGGGTAGAGATGCAGGAGCTTTATGCAAGCCGATATCTTCCTTTAAACCTGCTAACAGCCACGAGGTATGAGCTCTTTCTACTTTATGTCTGAGCACTTCCTGCTCTGTAGCGGCGGACTTGAGAACCTCTGTCGCCGTTGCCAGCCGCCTCCCATAGTCTGCCCGGCGGTTTTTCATCTCACCAGCCATTTCCTCAACCTGGCGGTAGACCTGGGTTATATCAAGCGTCATCTTTTTTAGAATCCTTAGTATAGCACGACAGGCGGCTACTAACAATTATCAACGTATACGTATATTAACGAGTGGTATACATTGCCCATCCGGCCTGTCGATGTTATCATTCACACAGGCGAAAAATGCAAGAACATAGAAAGGATTGTATATGCCAGTTGGATATGTAGCTGATCAGGTATATCAGAAGCATGATACAAACGACCACGTCGAAGGCAAAGACAGGCTGACAGCCATCGATGAGATACTTGTCAAAACCGGACTTAAAGAGCAGCTTGAGCTAATCCAGCCGCGGCCGGCTACCATCGACGAGATCGCGACCATCCATGACCGCAGTTACCTGCAGGAATTAAAGAAGGAGATCGATAGTGGAGGAGGATGGCTTGATCCCGATACCTATGTATCCAGCGGCTCGTGGGAGGCCGCCCTCTATGCAGCCGGCGGAGTGATGAACGCCGTTGACTCAGTGCTGACGGGCAAGCATAGCAGCGCCTTTGCCCTTGTGCGTCCCCCCGGCCATCATGCAGTGCGCATGCACCAGATGGGCTTTTGCCTGTTCAACAATGTGGCTATCGCTGCCCGCTATGCTCTCAGAAACTACGATATCAAGCGTGTTATGATCATAGATTTCGATGTGCACCATGGCAACGGCACACAGGAGGCATTCTACACCGACGGGCATGTGCTTTACTGCTCTACCCACGAATACCCCTGGTTCCCCTTCACAGGCCTGGCTGACGAGACAGGCGAGGGAGAAGGTAAAGGCTGCATTCTCAACATCCCTATGGAAGCATCAACGGGGGATGCCGACTTCCTGCGCGCCTACAACGAGGTGATCATGCCTGCAGGCAGGCGTTACCATCCCGACCTGGTAATGGTCTCGGCCGGTTACGATGCACACTGGAAGGATTCCATGTCCAATATCAATCTGACCACCACGGGATATGCGAGGATAACACAAATTATCCAGTCTATCGCCGCAGACTGCTGCGGCGGGAAAACGGTCTACACACTGGAAGGGGGCTATCACCGACCAGCCCTCGCCTTTTCTGTGGCGGCCACCTTCGAAATAATGCTGGGCCATGATGAGATCTTCGATCCCTTCGGACAACCTCCAACTATCACCACGCCGGTTGACTTCGACAGCTATATCGCCATGCTACGCCAAATCCACAATCTGGATAAATAAAAAAGGCGGGTATAGTTGCCCCGCCTTTTAACGTCTTTGAATGTTTGGATATCAACCTTCTTTGCTGCCCATGCCTATAAAGAGTATGACCACCACGCCCAGTATCATACCCACGATGCCCAGAAATGCGGCTAACGGCACCATAATCAATGCCCATATGCCTATAAATGTATTCCTGTCCATAATTCCCCCTTGAATTCTCCTGCCTGCATTCTTTCCTTTAATTTATCTTATGACCGGACAGGCTTGGGAGAGGTCTTTAGCCCCCTATCCCAGACCACCAGCAGAGGACCGACTATAAAGATGGAGTTATAAACACCAACGGCCACACCGATCAGCAGCGCCAGGATGAACTCCTGTATAGTCACGCCGCCGAAGAGGTAAATAGCCAGTCCGGTGAATATCACGGTGAGACTGCAGTTAATACAGCGGGCGATCGTCTCAAGTATGCTCACGTTGACCGTTACGGCAAAATCCTTGCTTATGCCTTTGCGCACGTTCTCACGAATGCGGTCATAGACCACACAGGTATTGTTGATGCTGTAGCCCACGATGGTTAGCATGGCTGTGATGAACATGGCATCCACTTCTACACCCGCAGCCCAGCCGAGTATTGAAAATACGCCCATCACGATGAGCACATCATGTAACAGGCCGATAACGGCACTCAGGCCCCACCTGAAGGGGTTGGGCATGTGACGAAAGGCGAAGGCGATGTATAAGAGCATAAACACCGATGCAATCAGCACGGCAATGCCTGCATTGCGTGCCACTTCACTGGCCACTGCAGGTGATACAGTCTCATAGTCCCTTATATTCACCTCGGCCTTCAGATCCTCCGTCAGCCCCGTCGTAAGAGCACCTTTCTCCTCGGTGTTGATCTCCCTGATGCGGATAAGGAAATCGCCTCCGCTTGTCTTCTGGATGCTGGCTTCCGGGTGGCCAAGCTTGATCAGCTCATCTCTCAACATCGCCTGCTCAACGGGCGGATTGAAGCTCAAAGTCATGACGGTGCCGCTGCTGAAATCGATGCCCAGCTTGAAGCCGAAAACGATCATGGAGATGATTCCCGGTATCAGCAGCAATATCGATATCAGAAAAAACCATTTGCGTTTATTGACTATGTCAATCATGATTTAACTCCGTACAGCCGGGTATTTTTAACAACGCCGGCAAACATCGTAAGTAGAAGCCGGCTAACTGTAATGGCCGTGAACATACTGAGCGCCACACCGATGAAGAGCGTGAACGCAAAACCCTTGACCATAAAAGCGCCAAAGGTATCGCCGAACCAGTACAGGACTATACAGGCAATGAAGGTGGTAACGTTGCTATCGCGGATCGCCAGCCAGGCACGTTTGAAGCCAGCGTCTACGGCTGCATTCAGTGTGCGACCTGCCCGTAGCTCCTCCTTCATACGCTCAAATATCAGAATATTGGCATCCACAGCCATGCCCACCGAAACAACGCCTGCCGCGATGCCCGCCAGGGTCAGCGTCACGGGCACCAGTTTGAAAATGGCCATCATCAGCACGCCGTAAACGATCAGTGCCATCGTGGCAATGACGCCTGACATGCGGTAATAAAGGATCAAGAAAAGTATGACCAGGATCAGGCCGATGGCACCGGCCGCGATGCTTCTCCTGATCGAGTCAGAGCCGAGCGTGGCATCCACTGTCTGTTCTCGTATCACTGTCAGAGGGACATCGAGGGAACCGGAATTAAGCTGGATGGCCAGGTTCTGGGCTTCCTGCATATTCACACCGGTGATGACACCGCTGTTCTTGATCACAGCCTGGACGGTGGGAGCAGAGACCATCTCTTCATCCAGAAAGATCCCTAACGGCTTCTGGATGTTTCGTTTGGTGATCTGCTCAAACAGTATGGCCCCTTCATCATTCCATTCAAAAGCAACCTCAGGCTCATTGGTGCCCTCTTTTAATACCACTTCAGCATTGGGTTTGAGGTATTGGCCGGTGAGTTCCTTAACCTGGCCGTCGCTGCCGGTGGCGGTGGCAGGCGTCCAGATAATCTCGCCCTTATCGTCACGGGCTGGCTGCCCTGAAGCATCCGTTGTGGTCTCCATGAACTTAAGCTGGGCCACCTTGCCGATCAGCTTTTTGGCTTCATCCACGTTCTTCTCACCTGGCAATTGCACCAGTATGCGGTTTTCACCCTGCCTCTGTATGATCGGCTCTTTGACGCCAAAGGCATTGGCACGCCGCTCAATCTTGCTTAATACATTGGTCATTACCTCATCCACAGTCTGAGAGGGGTCTCGCTTGGTTACATCAGCTTCATATACGAGATAGGCGCCGCCCTTGAGGTCAAGGCCCAGTGCCAATCCCTGGCGTCCGAACCGCTCGCCTTCCAGCGGCACTATCGCCCAGAGCCCGAATCCAAAAAGGACCAGGATAAATAGCAGCAGCCAGATATTACTTGTCTTCAATGGTCTATTCTTCCTCCTGAGTAATGTTTCCGGTCAAATGCAGTCATGCAGCGCAACAGGCACCCTTGTCGAGCTCATTTCTTATATATTCCAGCGCTTCTTCTCTCGTGCTGACCTCTCCGGCTGCCTGTGCTTCACTGACCATGGCCAGCAGCCGGCCGATAATCCTTCCCTGGCTCAGCTTGAATTCCTGTATAAGGTCATCTCCTGTCACAAGCCGTACCGGCATTNNTTAACACGTGGCCCACCCATGGCCAGATAGTCCGAAAGTGCCAGAAAGATGATATCCAGCCCAGCACCTTCGGCATCGCGAAAGTACCTGTAGATGGCTTTTTGTGTAGGCAACCCCTGATTGCACATCTGCGCAGGATGCAGGTGGTGATAGACGAGCCTCTCTACGTATTTTATCTCGCGCGAGCTGAATCTCAGGCGCTCCATGATCTCTGCTGCGACGATCGCACCCTCCTTGGTATGACCAAGAAACCTGATCTTCTCCCCATCATTGGTCATGGTACGTGGTTTGGCAATATCGTGCAACAACATCCCCAGCTTGAGCAGCGATTTTCGTGTGATGCCCACCGCAATTTCACCATTAAAATACTGCTCAGTCTCACCAGACCAGGGAACATCGTTGCGCATGTCTTCCCTGCCATAGACCCAGTCACTCTCCCTCAAAATAAACTCCAGTGCAGCTATGGACTCAATAGAATGATCGAAAACGTCCCAGTAATGCTCCATGGGTTGCTTTACACCCTTCATATCCTCCAACTCCGGCATAATGCGGCAGAGCAGTGCCATATCGTCCAGATGACGCACCGAGTTGGCAGCATAAGGAAGCGATAGTATCCGCATCAGTTCTTCCCTGACCTTTTCCCCGGGTACCTGCTCTATCCTGCCACAGTTTAGCTTGATGGTCTCCTCTGTGACAGGTTCGATCTCCAGGTTAAGCTCCCGCGCCAGCCTCACTGCCCTCATCAGTCGCGAAGGGTCAGCATCGAAGATGTGGCCGCTGACCTGCCGCAAAAGGCCCTTTTTGAGGTCTTCCTCCCCACCTGCTGGATCCAGCAAGGTAACCTTTCCATTGACAAAGTCGGCCAGGTCTAATGCCATGGCATTTACCGTGAAATCTCTGCGCAGCAGATCACTCATGATATCACCGTTATAGGAAGTCACATCAATATGCCAGGGAACGCTTTCGCCGGGCACAACTACACGGCACACCCGGTTTTCTTCATCCAGCATAACACAGCGTCCATCAACCAGTTCTGCTGCCTCCTGCGCCATGGCCAGTGAATCACCGCTGACGGCGATGTCGAGGTCGGCATTATCGCGGCCTACCAGCCAGTCCCGTACAAAACCTCCCACCAGATAAGCTTTACATTCAGGGGAGGCACATACCGGGGAAAATCTGGTAAGTATTCCCATCAAATCCTGGTTAATCACAAACACAAGCCAAGATTATAGCCCCGCACCGGCTGCTTGTAAAGTAAATAGGGATTTATCCACGTCTGCCAGGCAGCAGGCCCACCGCTCTAATTATGATTTTTACGATATTCGTGCATGTAATATATTTTAACCCTAAAGACGTTAAACTGGCCACCTGGCTGTGATATAATCAATCTGTTATGCGATATAAGCGCATCGTAGTGAAGCTGGGAACCAACCTGCTGACTGGAGGGACCGGCAAGTTAGATCTAAAAATCATGGACAGCCTGGTCCGACAGATAGCTGAGCTCCATGCCAAGGGCCATGAGATCATACTGGTATCCTCGGGGGCGGTCGCGGCTGGACGGGAGCGCCTTGGCATCAAAAACAAGATAAAGGATATCCCCTTCAAGCAGGTGATGGCGTCGGTCGGGCAAAACCGGCTGATGCATTTGTACGATGAGCTTTTCTCAAACTTCGGCATCACCGTCTCGCAGGCACTGTTGACAAAATCCGACCTGAAGGACCGTGCCCACTACCTCAATGCCCGCAATACCTTGTTGTCCCTGATCGCACTGAAGGTAATATGCATCGTTAATGAAAACGATGTCGTCTGTTTTGATGAGCTGGGCGAGCTTAAGTTCGGTGATAATGATAACCTCTCTGCCATGGTCGCCAACCTGGTTGATGCTGATCTCCTCATACTACTGTCCGATGTAAAAGGACTATATTCATCAAACCCACAGCATGACAGNNGTAAAGCGGGCAGCAAAAGTGGTACAGGAGGAATGGTAACCAAGATTGAGGCAGCAAGGCTGGCCACCAGTTCGGGAGTTCCTGTCATCATCGCGTTGGGCACACTTCCCAATGTACTGCTTAGGGCAGCGTCCGGCCAGAAGGTTGGTACATTCTTTAAGGCACGCGATAGCAAGATTGAGAGCCGCCAGCGCTGGCTCCTCAGCGGTCTTAGCAGCAAGGGCAAGATCGTCATCGACAAAGGCGCCCTGACAGCCCTGCGTAGGGAACGTAAGAGCCTGCTGCCAGCAGGTATCATTGATGTTAAGGGCAATTTCAAGCGAGGTGATGTTGTGGATATCATTGATAGCGAGGAATCCAAGGCCGGCAGCGGCATTACCAACTACAGCGCCAGAGACCTGCGCCGCATCAAGGGCTTACAGTCCAGCAAGATCGCAGATACGCTCGGTTATCAATATGGTGCAGAAGCTATCCACTGCGACAACATGGCACTAAATTGACCAGCAGAGAAGGGAGATATTACCATGCAGGCAGACGTCAATGAACTGATTGAAAAAGCCAGGCAGGCCAGGATGGCCTCAAAGAAGCTCGCCTATGTGCCGATTGCGGTTAAAAATGAAGCCATGTTAGCTGTGGCACAGGCTCTGCTGGACAATATGGAGAGCATATTGCATAACAACGAGAAAGATTACAGGGAAGCCAGGGCAGGCGGAATGAGCGCATCCATGTTGGACCGTCTGATGCTTAATTCAGACAGGATCAAAGGTATCGCTGCAGATGTCAGGACCGTAGCTGGGCTGCCCGACCCGGTGGGTGAGGTGATGGAAGAGCGCACCCTACCCAACGGCCTTAAGCTGACCAAGCAGCGCGTGCCCTTGGGCGTGATCGGTGCCATCTATGAAAGCCGACCCAACGTCACAGTCGACATCTCTGTTCTCTGTCTGAAAGCAGGCAATGCCATCATCCTGCGCGGAGGCAAGGAGGCTTACCGTTCCAACCTGGCACTGGCCAGTACAGTGCAGGAGGCCACCTACCGGGTCGGTATACCCAGGGGCGCCGTGCAGTTCATCGAATCCACTGACCGCAGTCTGGTGGAGAGTATGCTGAAATTGAAAGAATATATAGACCTCATCATACCCCGCGGCGGTGAAGGGCTTATCAGGTCTGTACGCGATAACGCGTCCATGCCCGTAGTGACCGGGGGCATCGGCGTCTGCCATACTTATGTTGAGAAGACCGCTGACCAAAAAAAGGCCACTGCAATTATTTACAATGCCAAGGTACAGCGGCCTACAGTCTGCAACGCTCTCGACTGCGTTCTGGTGGATAATGATATCGCCCCAGACTTCCTGCCCGTCATGGCAGGAGAGCTGGCCAGGGCTGGAGTGGAATTGCATTGCGATGAGCGGTCGCTGGAGATCCTGAAAAAGGTGGAGGGACTGAAGATAAAAGCTGCCACTCAGGAAGACTGGGGCAAGGAGTTCCTCTCACTTGTCGCCGCCGTTAAAGTCGTCGACTCTCTGGAAGGAGCTCTGGAACATATCGACCGTTACGGGTCAGGGCACTCCGAGGCCATCATCAGCCAGGACCAGAAGGCCATAGACCGCTTCCTCAATGAGGTGGACGCCGCCTGTGTCTACAGCAATGCCAGCACACGTTTCACGGACGGTGCACAGTTCGGCATGGGCGCTGAAATCGGCATCAGCACGCAAAAGTTCCATGCCCGCGGCCCTATGGGTCTCAGAGAGCTAACCAGCTACAAGTGGTGCATCAGGGGCAACGGACAGGTACGACCCTGAATGGGTAGAGGCTATCTTCTGTGAGCAGCCTTTAAAAAGTCGTCTTCACCAATCTCAACCGGATAACTTATGATTGATCCGTGGGAATTTCCCCTACCTGTATCCTGCCAGTGCCTTCTTCTGCTCTTCGAACAGCTCCTTAATGCCCTTTTCGGCCAGGCTTAAAAGCTGATCAATCATCTCACGTGAGAAGGGCTTCCCCTCGGCTGTACCCTGTAGCTCCACAAACTCTCCCCTGTCCGTCATCACTACATTGAAGTCAACGCCTGCCCGGGAGTCTTCGTCGTAGCACAGGTCGAGCAACCTGATGCGGTCCACTACTCCTACGCTGGTGGCAGCCACTGCGCATTTTATTGGCAATACCTTGTAAACACCCTTCTTTTTTAGATTGGAAAGTGCGATATAGAGTGCCACATAGGCACCGGTGATACTGGCCGTCCGTGTTCCGCCATCGGCCTGCAACACATCGCAGTCTACGGTAAAAGAGCGCTCACCCAATGCGTCCAGGTCAACTGCCGCACGCAGACAGCGCCCGATCAGGCGCTGTATCTCCAGCGAGCGTCCCGCTTGCCGATCAGGATTGCGGGGTGTGCGCGTATGTGTAGACCTCGGCAACATAGAATACTCTGCAGTTACCCAACCCGTCCCCTGACCCTTTAAAAACGGCGGCACACGGTCTTCTACACTCACAGCACATAACACGCGTGTATTGCCCACTTCTATCAGGGCTGAGCCCTCAGGATAATCCTGATAGCCTGTTGTTATTTTCACTGGCCTGAGCTGGTCGTTGCTGCGTCCGTCTTTTCTCGTCATTTTACTTCCTTTCCAACTGCATATAGCAGTCAAAGCATAATATTACCACAAAAACATTCACTGATTTCATATTACAAGCTTCTCTCAAATTGACCAGCATTCCTACTGGTGTTATTATCCTTTCGCTTCATTACGATGTCTGACATAAATATATGGCTACTTGCTGGGACAGGACTGTTTGCCGGTTTGTTCGGCTCAATGCTGGGGGTGGGCGGCGGGTTCATTATCGTGCCGATCATAACCCTGGCATCGGGGATACCCATCCAGTTTGCTATAGGTAGCAGCCTGGTTTCGATCGTAATCAATTCCTGCACTGCCACCAGTGTCTACATCAGCAACCATATGACCAACTTGAAGTTGGGACTGTTGCTCTGCACCACGCTTGTACCCGGGGCTGTTGCCGGCGCCCTGCTGGGCACGCTTCTGCCGGAACCCGTGCTCACACTCATCTTCGGGCTACTCCTCATTTACATCGCCTACACTATGCTGCCTAAACACCCCGGCCCCCAATCTGTCGAAGAAATGCAAACGCTGAATTCCGCATCTGAACAACCACAAGACGCACACGCCTGGCTGGACGATTCATACTATGACCCGGCATTGGGCCATGAGGTAAGCTACAAGGTGCACCACCCTGTCACCGGGCTGGTAACCAGCTTTTTTGGCGGTGCCCTCTCCAGCATGCTTGGCATAGGTGGCGGGATAATCAACGTACCTGTAATGAATAAGCTGATGCAGATGCCTGATAAGGCAGCCGTTGCCACCAGCAGCATAATGCTGGCCTTTACCACTATGACGGGATCTATAATATATGCCTCCCATGGCTTTATCGTTCCTTATCTGATCGCACCGCTTTGTATAGGCGTATATATCGGGGCTAGGCTGGGAGCCACACTGACCAACCGCGTAAAGGGTCCTGTCATCATGATCATTTTTTCTATTTTCCTGATGCTGACTTCTATCTCCATGTTATTGAAATCCTTTCATATCATCGGTGGGTAACCTATGCGTGTAGTTATCGATAACCAGCACGAGAAATTGCACCGGCTTAACAGGCACATTGGCCTGACATTGCGAATTATGACCGCAGCCTGCCTTATCCTGCTGCTGGCAGGAATGATCATGTACCTGGTTACTGGCGCTTCCCACCCCGTCGAGATCACACCCTTTCCAGCACTTCTCGGAAACCTGCTCACATTCAGCCCGTCCGGGATCATCACGGCTGGCCTTATCATTATGCTCCTCATGCCGCCAGTCGTCCTGGCCATATCACTGGCATATTTCATCGCAGAAAAAGATGTTAAGCCCATCATTATTTGCATTGTGCTTGTATTGATGTTGGCCATAAGCTGTATCCTCATCTCTAAATAAATTGACCGCATTATAACCATGTGTTATGATTCAATTTAGATTTAGATGTCACTTCTGACTGAACTTAATACTGAAATAGAAAATTGCCATAACTGTGATCTGGCCCGCCACCGCACAAAAGTTGTTCCGGGTGAAGGGCCTGAAAGTGCCCCTCTCCTCTTCATTGGTGAAGCACCAGGATGGTATGAAGACCAGGCAGGCCGCCCATTTGTTGGTGCCGCCGGTCAATTCCTGGAGCAGCTCATTGGCATGATCGGGTTGAAACGCAGCCAGGTCTTCATAGCCAACGTAATCAAATGCCGGCCACCTGATAACCGCGATCCCCTGCCCGGCGAGATCCAGGCCTGCAGCCGGTGGTTGGAACGGCAGCTTGAGCTGATCCAACCGAAGGTAGTGGTCACGCTGGGGCGCTATTCCATGGCCCGATATTTCCCCGGCGAGAGCATCAGCAAGGTGCACGGCCGGGCTAAACGTATAGGCAACACCCTCTATTTTGCCATGTACCATCCCGCAGCAGCACTGCACCAGAATAACCTGCGTAAGGTGATAGAGGCTGACGTGCTTAAGTTGCCGGCTGTGCTGGCCGAGGCCAAAGCGTTGGAGGCAGAAAAAGACCACCCTGCCCAACTCAACCTTTTTTAAACTGCTATGACCGTCCGTTACAAGCTCAAGATAATACCTCTCGGCGGACTCGGAGAGATCGGCAAGAATATGATGGCCATCGAGTATGCCGATGATATCATCATCATTGATGCAGGTATGATGTTCCCCGAAGAGGAGATGTTGGGCGTCGACATGCTCATTCCCGATATCACGTATCTCCTGGAACACAAGGAGAAGCTGCGTGGCATTGTAATCACGCACGGGCATGAGGACCATATCGGGGCCTTACCTTATATACTTCCCCAGCTCGACCTGCCCGTTTATGCCACCAAATTGACCCAGGGTCTGATAACCGTCAAGCTCAAGGAGCATCGCTCCTTCATCAAGGCCAATCTCAAGCTGATCCAGCCTGGCGTCAAGTTCCAGGTGGGTAACTTTAAAGTGGAAGCCTTCCCCGTCTGCCATAGCATTCCTGACGCCGTCGGGCTGATCATCTACACGCCGCTGGGAGCAATCATCGACAGCGGGGATTTTAAAATAGACTACACCCCGGTGGACAGCCGTCCTACCGACCTTGCCAAGCTGGCCAAGCTGGGTAACGAAGGCGTTCTATTACTCATGTCCGATTCTACCTATGCCGAGTTACCAGGCTATACTCCCTCGGAAAGGGTGGTCGGCCAGACGTTGGATAATATCATAGGCAAGGCACCCGGTCGTGTTATCATCGCAACCTTTTCTTCATTGATCTCACGTATCCAGATGGTGATCGACTCTGCAGCCATTCACAACAGGCATGTCTTCATCATCGGACGTAGCATGAAGGATACAGTCAAAATGGCCCTTGACCAGGGTTATCTACATACTTCATCCGGCATATTATGTAATGTTGAAGATCTGAAGAATTATAGCCCCGAAAAGACCATACTTCTGGCCACCGGCAGCCAGGGTGAGCCAACCTCGGCGCTGGTACGCATCGCTAACCGCGACCACAGCGAGATACGTATACGTCAGGGAGATACCGTCGTCATCTCAGCCACCCCCATTCCAGGTAATGAAGCTCTGATCAACCGCACGATTGACAGCCTTTTCCGCCAGGGTGCCAACGTCATCTATGGTGAGCGCTCATCCGTGCATGTGCACGGGCATGGCAGCCAGGAAGAGCTGAAACTGCTGCTCACCCTGGTCAAGCCAAAATTCTTCGTACCCATCCACGGTGAATACCGTCATCTCGTCCTGCATGCCAATCTGGCCAGAGGTCTGGGTATACCTGACAGCAATATCTTCGTAATGGATAACGGCAATATACTGGAGATCGACGGCGAAAAGGGCCGTATCACCGGCAAGCTGCCTTACGGTAACGTTTATGTGGATGGCCTGGTGCTGGGCGACTATGCCCAGGTTATCCTGCGCGACCGCAAACTCCTTTCGCGTGACGGCATCGTCGTCGTGATCGTTGCACTGGATAAGAAGGAAGGCAAGCTGACCGGAAGGCCCGATATCGTATCCCGCGGTTTTGTCGATGCCGATCATGATGGCAAGGTGATCGAGCAAGCACGCGAGCTTGTGGCAGCCACCCTGAGTAAGACGCACATCGCCGAATACAGCTTCGTCCACACCAGCGTCAAAGAGATGCTTGGCAGGTTCTTCTATGAGCAGACCAAGCGGCGCCCCATGATAATTACAACCGTGATCGAGGTATAGTACAATAAGGCTATGCCCGCCAGAAAAAACAGGGTAAACAGCAGTTCAAAATCACCACAGAAGAACAGGAAAAAGGGCTCGGACAAATCCTTCCTCAAGTTCCTCTTCTCCGGGCCCGTCATTCTCGCACTTGTCTGTGCCATCGGTATCTGCCTGGTAATAGCTTTCTGGCCACAGATCGGGGCATGGCTCAACCAACTCGGTGAAGATATCTTATCTGCTCTTAGCAACGCCTGGCTGATTATCTTCAGGTTAATGGGTCTGGGTGTAGTCTTCGCCGCCATTGCCTTTCTCGGCATCTGCATGTTAATCGGCTGGCCGCGTATGTTTATACGTCACTGGAACTACTGGCTGGGCAGCGCCTGTTTAATGGTGGCGCTGTGGGGACTGCTGTCATACCTGCGTCCTTCCAGCTCCAGCATACTATCCGAGGTCACCCTGGGGGGCTATATAGGGCAGGCCATCGCCACACCCTGGCTGTGGGCGGGCATTTTAATCATCGCCTTCCTTTTATTAATGTCAGCCTTCTTCATCGCGCCAGAGTGGCTATGGAAGACAATCAAACACACCACAAAGGGGAGTACCGTCGCCGTGGGTGAAATGATAGAGGTAGTGAGGGAGTCTAGCAAAAACAGCAAAAATACAGCTCCTGCTGTAACAACCGCGGAGGAAAGGCCTGCCCCCATTGCTGTGGAGTTGGAGCCGGCTCCTGCAGATACGGCAGTGATGGACCGCATGCGTTCCTCTATTCAGGTTGGAGGGTGGTCACTGCCCAACATCGATATACTCGACAGGGTGGCTGAGACAGTCATCAGCGACAGTGAGATTGAAAAGCGCCGGGCGACTATCGAGGAAGCCTTGGCCAGCTACGGTGTTCAGGCTAAAGTAGCTGAGGTCAACCGCGGTCCCACAGTAACTCAGTTCGGTGTCGAGCCGGGCTGGGATATCAGGACACGTGAGGTGCGCGAGAGGGACCATGATGGCAATGTAAATATCCGGACTGAAGAGGTGCAGCGCACGAGGGTCAAGGTGGAGCGCATCAGTTCACTTTCCAACGACCTGGCGCTGGCGCTGGCGGCCCCCAGCATCCGCATCGAGGCGCCTGTCCCCGGCAAATCCATAGTGGGCATAGAAGTGCCTAACACCACTTTCGGCTCGGTCGGGCTACGCGGCGTCATGGAGAGCACAGCCTTCCAGAAGCTTCTGGCAAAAACCAAGCTGGCGCTGGCGCTGGGCAAGGGTGCGGGCGGTGAGACGATAGTGGCTGATCTTGCCAAAATGCCACACCTGCTGATCGCAGGTGCTACAGGCAGCGGCAAGAGCGTCTGCCTCAACTCCATCATCTGCTGTCTGATGATGAATAACACGCCTGATGCACTGCGTTTCATCATGGTCGACCCCAAGCGCGTCGAGCTGGTCAACTATAACGGCATACCACATCTGGTCTCACCGGTGGTTGTAGATACCGATAAGGCCGTCATGGCTTTGCGCTGGCTATTGGCCGAGATGGACAGCCGCTACAAACGCTTCTCTGCGATGAAGGCACGCAATATCGAAGATTTCAACCAGAACAAGGCGCCAGCCGAGGGTATGTCCTATATCATCGTTGTGATCGATGAGCTGGCCGATCTGATGATGGCTGCCTATGATGAGGTTCAACAGTCCCTTTGCCGCCTGGCACAGCTTGCCCGTGCCACCGGCATACATCTGATCGTAGCTACACAGAGGCCATCAGTTGACGTGGTCACCGGCCTGATCAAAGCGAACTTCCCCACACGTATAAGCTTTGCCCTGACCTCGCAAGTAGATTCCCGCACCATCATCGATTCAGCCGGGGCCGAGAAGTTGCTGGGCCGCGGCGATATGCTCTACATGCCCCAGGATGCCTCCAAGCCCAAGCGTCTGCAGGGAACCATGGTCAGCGACGCCGAGATCGAACGCCTGGTCAGCTTCTGGTCCATTCAGCGCAGGTCAGAGATGCAGTCCGTTAGATTCGAAGATATGTCGCAGACCACGCCCGAAGGCAAGAAACCTGCCGAGGATGACTTGCTTGAGGCCGCCCGACAGCTCGCACTGGAGTCAAAGGAAATCTCCGCCTCCTATCTGCAGCGCAAACTGCAGATAGGTTTTCCTCGCGCCGCCCGCCTGATGGACAGGCTCAGGGAAGAAGGCTTCGGCAAGACGAAGGAAAAGAGCGAGACAAAGGGCGAATAAGTGGATGATGTTAGAACACGGCTGATCGTGCGGTCAGCCGTGTTCTATTTTTC
>DFZI01000019.1:0-2070 GCA_002383665.1 Dehalococcoidia bacterium UBA4060 | reverse complement strand
GGTGTGGGATTGGGTACAGGCCCCGGCATCGGCGCCGGTATGGTACTGGTAAAGATTATCGTGAAGGCGATGGCACTACCCGGCTCCAGTGTCTGAGATGACGGAGCCACACCGGCAAACCGGCTGTTTACAGGACCGCCATTGCGATACTGGACATTGTACTTACCACGCGGGCAATTGCTGAATGTGTGCGATACATGATCACCTGATTCCACATAAGGTCCGGTTAAAACATAGCCTATCGGGCCCGACCAGGGATGTCCATCGATTGTTGCATCCACAGTAACAAATCCCCTGGCCTCACCCGTAAAATTCAGCGTGTAGGCAATTGAACCGCCCGCATTGAGGGACTGGTTAGGTGATGGCGTTATACTCGTGAGTGTGGCGCCAACAGGTCCACCGGAGTTATAAACCAGCGTATAATGGCCTGAAGGATAGTCCCTCAGTGTGACAGGTATCCTGTCCTCAGTATCGGCCAATCCCCCACCTACGATCGAGTAGCTGATTGATCCCGAGCCAAAATTGGTCATCCATGCCCTGCCATCCAGCGTAGCATTTATCATAATGGAGCCGGTAGCAGGCTGGCTGTTGAAATTCATCTGGAACGTTATACTTCGACCCGTGCCCAAGGATTGCGTGGGTGATGGCGTAATGCTACTGAGGGTCGCCCCTGCAGGACCACCTCCCAGATAGGTCAATGTATAATAGCCAGATGGTGCCTGCCCATAGCTGCGCGGAACCTGGAAGTCGTCACTTCGCAATGGGCCTGCCAGCGAAAAATGTACCGGGCCGGCATATGCTGCACCGTTCAGTGTTGCCGCTACTATAACATTGCCACTCTGTGGTTGAGTCTGGAAATTGAACGCGAAGGTGGCAGGCCTGCCGCCTCCAACTACTAACGTCGATGAAGGTGTAATTCCCGTCAGTTTCGAGCCTGCCGGGCCTCCCGAGATGTATGCAATAGTATATGTGCCGGATGGAACATCACTAAACACGATAGGCACTGACGAATATGAACCAGTAACCGGGCCTGTGATAGAATAAGCTACAGAGCCACTCCAGTCCACACCATTGTTGATTCCATTAACTATCAGTGTGGACGATTTAGCCCTTACGAAGTTCAACTTGAATTCTATCTCGCCTCCTGTTTGAAGCGTCTGTGATGCAGAAGGTGAGATACTTTTAAATAGCGCACCCTGCGGCCCGCCTGAATTATAAGTGACAGTGTACATGCCAGGCGGTGTGCTGATAAAAGTATAGGGTACAGACGTGTTGATATCTTTATAAGCACCGCTAACAGAGTAGCTGACCTCACCTGACCAGTCCATGCCATCAAGTGTGGCGCTGACCTTTATCCTTGAGCCAGAAATAGTATTAAAATTCAAGGTAAAATATGCAGAACCGCCCGCAGTCAATTGCTGTGTTGGCGCCGGATCAATACTGGTAAGGGTAGCCCCCTGCGGGCCTCCATAATTATAGGTAAGCGTATAGTTGCCGGCGGGCATACTGACAAAGCTCCAAGGCACCGTGTTCTCACTATCACTGAAAGGGCCGCTGACGAGGAAATTAGCCTGCCCATTCCAGGGAGCACCATTCAGCGTGGCAGCCACCCGTATGCTCCCTGCACTGGCCGGTGAGGCACCGGGAGTGCGAAACGATCTCGCCGCCGTCCAGTCTGCAACCTTGCCTTTCCTGTCAGGCTGAACTCGCCAGAAGTATTTCATGCCCGGCTCCAGCTTATCTGCTGGCACGGTATAGTTAACAACACTCAAATTGGGAGCATCGATCACCAGTACCTGGAAGTTGGGATCGGAAGCAACGAAAAGCCTGTATGTCGTATCCGCCGTGCTACCAGCCCAGGATAACACCGGAGTCAGAGAGCTTACCGTGCTCCCATCTTCAGGAGACGTAAGCGTAACAGGTACGGGTGCAGGCTCTGCACATCCCGAAAGAATCAACACTGCGATCAAAAAACAGAAAAATAATCTATGCATCTCCTTCCCCTTAATTAGACTGCATGTTCAGTAGTAGTTATGTATTGTATCCCTCATAAAATTCAAATTATAATTT
>DFZI01000109.1 GCA_002383665.1 Dehalococcoidia bacterium UBA4060 | reverse complement strand
CAAAATACAGTTATACTGTCCTGCAACGCCGCTTTTGAGATGCTGTCGGGTTTCACACGTGGGGAGATCGAAGGGAAGAAAAGCTGGATGGATTTTGTCGACAGGGAAGACCAGCGGAGGTTGAAAAGGTATTACCTGCTCAGGAGGCTGGACCCGCCCTCTGCTCCCGGTACATTCGAATTTAAATTTGCTGCCCGTGATGGCAGCACACGTGATGTCCTGATCAATATCAGCCCCGTTCCAGCCAGCAGGAACCTGGCAGCTACGCTGCTGGACCTGGCCGAGTATAAGCAGGCCATAGCAGGCGGGCAGGATAGCGGACAGATTTCTGCTATAACCGAAACAGGCGCCGTTGGTATCGCTCCTGATAGCTACCGCCATATCCTGGAAGCATTGCCTTTCGCTATCGTTATCACCGATTTGGATCTAACCATTACCCTGGTTTCAGGTAATGCCTTCGACCGCACGGGTGAGCTCGTGATCGGACTTGTCCCGGGCAAGAATCTGCGCCGTTTCATCCGGCCCGGTTTGCTTGAAGATTTGAACGAGGCCGTGGCCGGCTTAAAAGAAGCCGGGTTTATGCCGTATAGGGAGTTCGACCTTTTACAATACGACGGTCACATCATGAGTTGCGAGATATCAGGTTCCTTGGTCAAAGAAGGTGACGGGCCATCCGGCATGGTTTTCGTCATACGTGATATCTTATATCTGAAGCAAAAGTACGATGAGCAGGCCACGGAGCAGGCAGGGCGCACAATTGCTCAGCTTGATAGGACCCTGGAGGGGGCCATCACAGCTATAGTCAGGATCGTGGAGATGCGTGATCCCAACTTAACAGGCCATCAGGACAGGGTTGCCAGACTGGCAGCGGCTATTGCCAGGGAATTGAACCTGCCTGAGGATGCGGTTAGAGGTATTGAAACCGCAGCCAGATTACATGATATCGGCAAAGTATACGTCCCCATAGAGATACTCAGTAAGCCGGGGGCATTGACTACGGTCGAATGTCAGATTGTGCAATCGCATGCGCAGGGGAGCTATGATATTTTAAAATCGATAGATTTCCCCTGGCCTGTGGCTGAAATCGCGTACCAACACCATGAAAGGCTGGATGGCTCAGGCTATCCCCGTGGTCTTAAAGGGGACCAGATCATACCTGAGGCCATGATCTTAATAGTAGCCGATGTGGTGGATGAAATGACATCAAACCGGCCCTACCGGCCCGGTTGCGGGATCGATGCTGCCCTGGATGAAATCTCCAGCAAGGGCGGAATCCTCTATGATCAAGATATAGTCGAGGCCTGTGTCAGGCTTTTCCGCGAAGGTCGTTTTTCATTAGATGACAATGACCGGATTTAGCCTGTACAGGCATACTCACCTGCCTCCATCGTTGCCAGTCCCAAATTGTTGTCGGTGTTGCTGGCCATGCTATAATGCTGTGGCATAAAAAAGAAATTACCGGGCAAATTCAGGCACTTGCCCTTAGTTTTTTCGTTATTCACCTGCTTTTCGCCTGGTAAGCAGAACAAATTACAACAGAGGATAATAGCTGCTCATGAAAAAACCTGCACTGATATTAATATTGTCAGTCATAGCGGCCGCTATGACTTTGCCGGGCTGCCAGCTTGCAGCCGCGCCGGCGGCATTCGAAGTATCTTCGCTTCAGATCAAGCCCAACCAGATCACTGCTGGGGAGACAGCAACTGTTACTGCAGTGGTCACCAATAGTGGTAGTGGCAGTGGTGTATATAACGCGGTGCTTTCCATTGACACGGTAAGATCTGACTCAAAGAGCGTCTACCTGGAGCCTGGCGCCTCCCAGGCCATCTCGTTTTCACTTACAGAAAATACGCCGGGTACCTACGAAGTGGAGATCGGAGATGCTTCGGCCAAACTCACGGTGAAGCCCAAACTGGTGGCAAAACAAACAACGCTCAAATATGATGGAGGGTTTGCCAAGGATTATCTGGCATTGGAAAAACCGGCCACCGGTTACCTGGTATCCTTTGTTCCGCCTTCTACGGAGTTCGTCATCCAATCTATCAGCCTAATGGGACTGGTTTTTGGCAGCAAAGGGGTGCAGATAAGAGATCTGGAGGTGGAGATATGGGATGCCAGCCAGAAGGTACTTTACAGTAGCACGCTCGATTGGAAAAAATTCCCCCAACTAACATACTTGCTTTCGCTGGACCTCCAAAGTAAAGGTGACTGGGTTGAGCTGCCGGTGCCCGATGTCAGGGTGGACGGCAATTTCTATGTCCATATTTATGCTGGGCCCAACATCGGACCAGGGTTCCGCATGGGCTCTGATAACAGCGTGATCAATGCCCACTCTGACCTTACGATACGTGATGAAGGCGGTGGAGATAGCATACTGGCTATCTGGCCTTATGCGGCCTCACAGTGGTTCGGCGACAAGAAGAGCGTCAACTGGATGGTCAGGGTATCGGGCAGCGCCATGGTGCCGGAATAACACAGCTTTTTAAATAATAATAATTAGTAGTATGATGAATGGTAGAGGGTGCATTTTCAGACTGCACAGGAGGTGGCAACATGGCTAATGAGGTGAAATCAAAAAATGAGCCTGCCAGGCAGGTGACTGGCCAACACCCACAGAAAAAAAATTCCTTACCTGCCCCAAAACAGGGTATCAGCACCGGCGATATGTATATATATCTTGATACCGCATGCAATATATGCCAGGTGTTGCCTCATTCCGTCTGTATCATGGCGCCCGACGGAGAGCTGCTGATGGTCAACCCGCATATGGAATCGATGTTGGGATACCCTGAAGGCGGTCTAATAGGCAGGCGTCTGACAGATCTGATCGGCGAATCCGGCCGCAAGCATTTCAGGGAATATGTTTCACGTGTAACCAGCCGGCAGGCCGTCACCCTGGAAGCAGAGATGGTACGCAGGGATGGCAGCAGGTTTCTGGCAGAGGTACATATGAGGTTGCTGGAAACAGATGAAAATAAATACATCCTCAGCCTGGTTCATGATGTTACTCGATACAAGAAAATAGAAGAAGAGCTATATCGAGCCCTTAAAATGGAATCAATGGCATTAATTGCTGGAGGCATTGCCAGCCGCTTTAATGCGTTGCTCACGCATATCCTGGGTAATATCAATGTAGTCTTGAACGAGATCGAGTCCGACACACAGATTTCACGGCTGCTGGAGGAGACTGATAAAAGCGTAGAGAGTGCGCGTGAACTGGCCCGGCAGCTCATGACCTTTGCCCGCAGCGGGTCGCCGGTTAAGAAGACGGCTTCGGTAAATACGCTGCTCAAGGATACGGCTGAGTTCGTGCTGAGCGGCTCCAACGTGTTCTGCAATTTTTATATCAGCGAGGGGCTGCACAAGGCGGATATAGACGAAGGTCAATTCAGCCAGGCCATGAGCAATATCCTGCTCAATGCCAGCCAGGCCATGCCCAGGGGTGGCATCATCGATGTACGGGCACGCAATGTAAAGCTGGATGACAACGAGGTGGCAAACCTGCCCCAGGGAGAGTATATCCGGATTTCCGTAGAGGATCATGGGCACGGCATAGCAGCAGACGATTTGCCCCATATCTTCGACCCCTATTTCACCACGCGGCAGGACAGGCTGGGGTTGGGATTAAGCATAGCCTACTCCATCATCCATCGCCATGGTGGGGGCATAACCGTCGATTCGCAGCCCGGCAAAGGCAGCATCTTCTATATTTATCTGCCGGCTGCCTCGGGAGCAGGGACTGAGAGTGAAACGGTGAAAAAACCTGCTTCCCAGGGGATTAAAATGTTGATCGTGGATGATGAAGCAGTGGTGAGGAATGCAGGGGGGCGTCTGCTCAACAGGCTGGGGTACGAGCGTGTCGAGTTTGCTGCCAGCGGCACGGAAGCGCTTGACAAATACCGGCAATCACTGGAATCAGGCAGCCCCTTTGAAATAGTGATCCTGGACCTTTCATTACCCGGCAGCCCCGGTGGCAAGGAGGTCATAAAACGCTTGCTCATGATGGATCCTCGGGCTAATATCATGGTTTCGGGCGGCTATTTTAATGATCCCATATTGAGTGACCCTCTCCGCTACGGCGTCAAGGGCGTGCTGGCCAAGCCTTTCAAATTGGGGGAGCTCAAGCTTATGCTCCAGGAAAAGCCTGAAGAAAAATCAGTCTTGAAGTGATGGAGTGCTCCGTAATATTTACCTCAAAGCAGTTGAACACATATCCTCACAATAGATGAACTACTGTCGCCCCTGTACTGCCCTCAAAGCGGTCGCCGGTACGGTATGAGCGCACCAGGGGATGGTTTTTCAGCTCGCGTATTACCGCCTGCCGGAGCGTGCCTGTTCCCTTTCCATGAACGATACGTACCTCGGTCATCCCTGCCATATAGGCATCACTTAAATATTCATGGACCATTGGTATGGCCTCATCCACCGTCAGCGCGTGCAGGTCAAGCTCCACGCCCACATTTTTCTGCATTTTGCCGGCAGGCCTATGTTTGCTTACATCACCCATGTAAGATCACTCCACCCTCTGGAACTCAAGGCGAAGCACCTGTTCAGTTGAGGTGGTTATCTTCACGCGGTCGTCTATACGCCAGCCCACTACCCAGACCAGATGCTGAGGGGAAAATACCAGTGGGACGCTGTCACGCCAGGACCTCGGCACCGCCGCATCGACCATGAAATCCTGCAGCTTGCGGCTGTGTTCCAGCCCGAGTGGGTGGAAGCTGTCACCCGGCCGGCGCCCCCTGACGGTCAGCAGGCGCCCTGTCCTGTTCAAATCGAAGCTGGCGCTGAAAATATCATCATCACGGAAATAGTTTTCGCCGATTATCGTACTCGTAACCTTCCACCCCGGCAGGACAGTCTCTCCCGGGATATTCAAAGGGTACTCATGGTTCAGTACCGGCCATGGACAGGCTTCTGAACCGGGGGGAGTGATCACCATGCGGTTGCGTTCATTGGTTGCTTTCAGACCGCCGGGCAGGCAGACGGATTTGCCGGTCGTGTTGAAAAGCAGCCTGACCAGGGCTTCCACATGGGATGCTTCGATGTCCTTCAAAGAGCCGCAGACATGTTCCAGGGCAAGGCGGAAGACCCTCCTCTGTAATGAGAGGGGAATACTCCGCAATTTGCCTGCGTCCAGGCAGGTCAGGGAATCTTCGCAGGTCACCGTCTGCTCGAATACGATGTCAGCCTGGTGCTCTATAAAATCTAAATCTTCACCAGCAAGGTCAGCCAGGCGGATCAGGGCAGCCTCTATATCCGGGTTATATTGTTTGAGGAGGGGGATAAGCCCGATTCGTATACGGTTGCGCATAAAGGCGGTCTGCTCATTGGTGGAGTCCGAGCGCGGCTGCAGATTTTCCATCCTGCAATATTCATCTGTCTCCTGTCTGCTCATGCCCAGAAGAGGACGTATCAGCCAGCGTCCGTTATCTTTCCTGCCGTACGGGATGGGCCCGGCCGGCCTCAAGCCGCTCAGGCCCTGGATGCCGCTGCCGCGCAGATAGTGCATGAGCACTGTTTCAACCTGATCGTCACGTGTATGCCCTACTGCAATTCTGCTGGCCCCCACTTTCTCAGCCACCTCATCCAGGAACCTGTACCTAACCTCGCGTGCAGCTTCCTCGAGTGATGTCTTACGCTCCTTATTGTATTCTATAACATTGCGTTTCTCGATGGTGGCAGGGATACCCAGCCTGTCAGCCAGGTCCTTCACATATCTGGCATCGGCCTCGGCCTCCTCCCCCCTTAAACCATGGTCGAGGTGTGCTATGTGTAGCAGTATATTGAGTTCCTTTTGCAGACTGATCAAAATATGCAGGAGGCAGACCGAGTCCTGCCCTCCCGACACTGCCACCAGCACCGTTTCACCGCCCGTCAGCAGCCCGTATTTCCTGATCAGCTCGATGACACGTCTTTTCATGAGCATACTGTCTTTAAGCAACCCGGTTTTCCCTCAGATGACAGATGTCGCTGAGCAAAAGCAGCCGGGGAGGGCATCCCTGACTGAACTCCATTATGGTTTTTCCGCTGGGTTGGATGCGTATCCTGGTCAGGTGTGTCAGTGGCAGGCCGAGCGCATGACAGACTACAACAGCAGTGACAAAATAGTGAGAGACGACAGCCACAGTTCCATTCCTGTTTTCCCTGACTATCTTCTGGATCGATTCCCAGACACGGTCGCGGAACTGCCCCAGGTTTTCACCGCCCTTGAAATCAACGTCCTCACCGCTGGTCTGCCAGTCCAGCAGGAACTGAGTGAAATTGGTATTGGGGGCGCTGATCTGCATGCCCTCCATCTCACCGACGAATATCTCTTTAAGTCCGGGCTCCTGTCTGATCTTAAGGTTATGGTATTTGGCGATGGCACTGGCCGTATCCATAGCCCGCCTGAG
>DFZI01000088.1:8510-15356 GCA_002383665.1 Dehalococcoidia bacterium UBA4060 | reverse complement strand
GCTCTCAGCAAGCTCGAGGAAGATGTTACCAGCACTATTAAATCAAATGCCAATGTCCATGCCGTGTTAAGGAAAATCTTAGCTGCGGCAAAACAGGGAAAACTCAAGGATTTGGCCAGCGCACTGGATGCGGCCGAAAAAGCTGAATCGGTTTCACGGCAACAGATCAGCGCCCTGAAAACGAAGTGGGACTTTAACGAGCAAGAATATCTCAGCAGCAGTGCATATGCGCAGGAACTGTTAGAACTGGCCCAAGAGAAGGGCTTTAATTTATATGAAAGGGACGACAGGCTTTACTGCTATCCGGTTTTCATACGTATCTTACCGGGTGAGCGAGCTGTAATGATAGGGAAGACAATCGAAAGAAAAATACGCCCATCGTATCTAATTAATCATCTGAAGGAGTTACAGAAACGTCCTGCACGATTTAATGCCAGCGCATTTATGGAAGCCCTTTACGCTGCCTATGATAAAGTTGTCCGTCTTAAAAGCAGAGGTATGCTGGAGCCAAACCGTGTGGTACCGTTGCTGGATATCTATGAATTATTTACCCTCTTGCCGGGACAGTCCAGGGACTATTCCAAGCAGGAATTTGCCCGGGATATCTATCTGCTGGATAGCAGCAATGTAACCACCACCAAATCGGGCGCCAAAATCAGATTTGAGGCAAGCACGGGCACAAAGGCAGGCAGGGTAATCAGTATAATCGATGAGCACGGTGCAGAACGAAAATACTATGCTGTCTCGTTCTCGACTGACTAAGGAGAGCGCCTCATGAGTAGCGTTATTAAACTTCATGAATGGCTGCCAATAATACGGAAGGAATATCTCCAGGATTTTATCAGCCAAGGTGGTTCAGCAGTTAAATTCGTTATCCCGACCAATGGGACTGTAACCCGTCAGCTTGACACCGAGTTTCAGCAAATAGCCGGTGAAGAGGGTTTTAGCTATGCCCTTGTTGATGCTACATATGCTCCCATTCATAAAATTGAGCATCTGTTCTTTGCAGTAGCCAGGCAAATAGACTGGGATGACCTGGCCCTTGAGTATGTCAGACGGCTGCTGGGTGGTAAGTATGAGTTGCCGACTTCAAAGCTCGATTTCAATCTGGGGAAAATAGCCGAGCTTAATGGGCGGGATGTCAGGGAGATGAACCCGCTGGTTCACCAGCTTCTTACACAACATCTTTACCGGAATTATGAGATGACTCAGGAATTCAGAATCGCTATGCTCCGCCTGTGTCAGCACCAGCTCGACCCGGAATCCGTAAGTACTGAGCTTTGTGATGCCATAAAAAGCTGGCTCAAAGGTGAGAAGATACCCATCTCTGCATTAAAACCTGCACTGATATTTCAAAAGATCGGACGCCACAATGCCCGCCACATGCTTTTTTCGCTGGCACAATGGCTCCGGCAGACAGGGGCAAACGGTTTAATCATAATGCTCGATATTGCCCGATATCTACAGGAGAAGCGGCCTGCAGAACTTGATGGAACATATTTTTACAGCACCGGTGCTGTTCAGGATTGCTACGAGGTTTTGCGACAATTTATTGACGGAACCGATGAGTCCAAATATCTGATGATGCTGGTGATTGCCCCATCGCAATTCCTGGATCCTGACAATCTCAAGCGTGGCCTAAACGCTTACGACGCCCTTAAATTTAGAATCTGGGATGAGGTGTACGACCAGCTACATGCAAATCCGCTTTCGTCTCTGGTACGTGTAGCGGCAAATTAGCATGATGGGAATACATGCCGTGAGGAGGTAATCTGATCATGGAAGTTAGTTACCAGGTCCAAAACAGACGTGCCATCGAAGCCATGCGGGCGGGAGTGCCCAATCAGGACGTGGTGCACATCATGGGCTGTGCGCAGGAGAAACTGGAGAGCCATTTCANNATAATCGCCGGTGATTTTGGCGCCGGAAAATCACATCTGCTGGAATATTTTCAGCACATGGCTCTCAAACAAAACTTCGTTTGCAGCAAATTCGTGATCAGCAAAGAGACGCCTCTATATGACACTGCTAAAGTTTATCAGGCTGCGATAAAATCGGCGGTAATCCCGGATAAGGTCGGATTTGCCCTCACCGAGATAGCTAACAGCCTCAAATTTAACGACGCAGGCTATGCAGATTTCTATAAATGGCTAAATCAACCGAACCAGGATGTGTGTAACTGGTTTGCAGCCACTGTATATTTATACGAATATCTACGCGGCGACGAGGAAATCCGTGACCGGATTATCAGGTTCTGGGCAGGAGATAAGCTGAGCCTTGCCGAACTCAAGAGATGGCTGCGGCAAGCGGGTGAGATGGCTACCTATAAATTAGAGAAGGTAACTGCCAAAGAGCTCGCCCTGCAACGTTTCTTTTTTGCTCCCAGATTGATGATTGCTGCGGGATACTCTGGCTGGGTGCTATTAATTGATGAAGTTGAGCTCATAGGGCGTTATTCACGCCTGCAGCGAGCCCGCTCCTATGCGCAAATCGCCAGCTTTATGGGCAAAGTGCCTGATAGGGCAATACCCGGCCTGACCACAGTCATGGCGATTACGGGTGATTTTGAAGCTGCAATACTGGATGATAAACTGGATGAAGAAAAAATCCCCGCACGTCTTAAAGCCTATGCTCATGCCGATGATTTGATTCTCTGCAGACAGGCAGAGATCGGCATGAGCCTGATAAGAAAGAAACTGGTGCTACAGAAACCGGATTCGGCAACTATCAATAATACCTTTGTTAAATTGCGCAAGGCATATGAAGCGGCCTACAACTGGCCGCCGCCAGCAGAAATCGTGGAGCCTGACTTAAAATCGCCGATGCGGCAAAATGTAAAGAGAGGAATAACCATCTGTGATTTACGCCGTCTCTACCCTGATTACGTGCCCTATATTGTCACAGTCCCTATCCAGATTAATTATGAGGAGCAAAGGGAATTAGAAAAAGGCAATGACGACGCACCCACTGAGGCATAACCTTAACCGGCCTGGCCTACTTACATATCATCCTGAGGTTGAATGCTGAACAATCTGGATTTCAGCGAGCAGCAGAAAAGCCCTGGATACTCTAAAGACGTTGATTATTTAGACTTTATACGGCAGCAAGGGCCTCCCCTATGCTGGCCATCCACATTCTTCCCATATCAAATTCAGGGAATTGAAGCCCTCGTCTCAATGAGAGCACTCCTGTTAGCTGATGATATGGGCCTGGGGAAAACAGTACAGGCAATTGCTGCTATGCGAATTGGGATATTGTAGTTTTAGACGAAGCGCAAAAGATTAAAAACAGAGACTCTGAGACCAGTTACAAATGCAAAATGCTACCCCGACGGCGCGCCTGGGCTCTGACCGGGACGCCGCTGGAAAACAAACTGGATGAGCTGGCCTCTATACTGGAATTCACTCAACCCCTGGAACCGGATGCCAGGTACGTCAAATTTCTCCCTGGTTCCCTCATGTTTTCCAAGCACAAAGAGCTTCAATTGCGCAGAAAAAAAGCGGAGGTCCTTGAACAACTGCCACCCAAGCTGGTCAACACGGTGACCTTATCTCTATCCCACCGGCAGCGGGACAGTTATCTGAAAGCTGAGAGAGAAGGCATCCTCCAATTACAGGAACGTGGCCAGTCCATCCGCATACAGAATGTGCTGGAGTTAATTTTACGATTGAAACAAATCTGTAATTTTTGCCCCCAGACCGGGTTATCTGCCAAGATAGATGACCTGAGAGCACGCCTGAACACCCTAACCGCGGAAGGGCATAAGGCACTGGTCTTTTCACAATTCGTGGATTCTAAATATGGTGTCGCAGCCGTCGCTGCTAAGCTTAAAGATTTTAACCCGCTTGTCTACACCGGCTCGTTGAATCAGTGTCAGAAAGACAACGTTGTGAAAAGATTTAAATCGGAGTCACAGAACAAGGTGCTGATATTGTCCTTGAGAGCAGGCGGACAGGGCTTAAATTTACAGGAAGCTTCGTACGTTTTTCATTTCGACCACTGGTGGAATCCGGCCGTTGAGCACCAGGCAGAAGACCGCTCACATCGCCTGGGGCAAACCTACCCGGTGACTGTCTATAAGTATATTTGTGAAGACACGGTTGAGGAAAGGATTGAGAGGATACTGGAGCAAAAACAAAGGCTTTTCGATGAGCTCGTGGATGATGTGACCCTGGATTTGCAGGAACATCTTTCTGAAGCAGAATTATATGGGCTTTTCGGTTTGAAGCCTCCGACTCAGCCGGCTCACCACTAAACCTTATTTAGCCTGCAAGCGAGCAAGGTCTTCTGCTCCCATGTCCCGGGCAACCCCTCCTATCTTTACTATGTCGCACACAAACTATCTGTGGTAAAATTATTTCTGAGGATTCGATGATAGACCAATCAAGCCATATCTGCTTTAATATCGGCCGCGTCATGCGCAGGGTGTATGAGCATTACGAGTCCAGGCTGGCGCCGTATAGCCTGACCACCCCACAATACATGGTCTTTATGGCCCTCTATGCCAGCGATGGCATCACCATCGGCGAGTTGGGGCAGCGCGTGGCGCTGGACGGCTCCACGATCACAGGCATCCTCGACCGGATGGAAAAGAACGGCTATGTCGAGCGCAGGCCCAACGCCGAGGACAGGCGTTCAGCCCTCGTTTTTCTCACAGACAAGGCCCGACAGATAGCGCCACAGATCATACCCTTCGCCGATGAGCTCGATGCCAGCATCAGGGAGGGGCACACACCTGAGGAAATGGCCGTTTTCGAGCGTGTGCTGAGAGAGCTGGCCGAGACTTACCATCAGAAAGCCTGATTCACGCCATACGAGCTTCGTCAAAAGTCGTACCGTGATCTCCCGGGGATAACCTGGTATATTTACACGCTCACGACAGGCATTATACCCACTTATTTTCGGCTTCAAATAGAAATTTTTGACATGGCTGTCAGAAAGATGTTAGAATGATAAATACAGGACTGAAAAATTTTTACCTCCCGACGGGAGGTTTTTTATTGTCTTTTTCCGGGGGCAGCCGGATTATTTTGCCTGAATTGATTTGCCAATATCCAGACCACTGATTATACTTTCCACAGCCGTATTTTCTATATATAAGGGGATATCATTATGACTTTCAACAAGCCCGTGATCAAAGTTTTTTTAATAGTCCTGCTGGCAGCCGTTACACTGCTAACAGGCGCCTGCAGCACCACCACGAGCTACAAACCCTCCACGCTCCCTTCACGAATCGCCTTCTCTTCGGACCGCGACGAGACCGTCCATATCTATACCATGAAACCCGACGGCACGGACAACAGGTCCACCAGCAATGACCCGGGAACGTTGGACGGCCTGCCCGCCTGGTCACCCGATGGGAAGGAGATCGCCTTCACCTCCAACCAGGCAGATGACTACGATATCTGGGTCATGAACGAGGACGGTGGCAACCGCATAAGGCTGACCGATACGAAGGGAGAGGATAGCTGGCCGCGATGGTCTCCGGACGGCTCCAAAATCGCCTTCGTGGGTGAGCGTGGCGACACGGAGGGCAATAAGAGCTTCGAAATATTCATCATGGACCCCAACGGTGAAAACATCAGGAACCTGACCTGCAGTGAAGAACACGAGGTGCAGCCGGGTGCAGAACATGCCCATTCCCATGCGGTCCGATGGGATAGCTGCCCAACCTTCTCACCGGACGGCAGGAAAATACTCTTTGCCTCCAACCGCGACGACGCCACCAGGCCGGTCCTCTACATCATGGACACCGACGGCAGCAACCAGCAGAAATTCGGCTGGCCTTTCGAGATAGATGGGACCGACGCCGACTGGTCACCCGTTACCAACAAGATCGTCTTCTGCCGGGGCAGCGCCGCCAGGGGCGAGATCTGGGTCATGGATGGGGGCTCCCCCTTCCCCCTGCTGACAGCCAAAAAAATCACAGACAACATCGATAATAACTGCAACCCCGTCTGGTCTCCCGACGGCACACAGATCGCCTTCGTCTCCGACACCTACGGCAATGACGACATCTTCATCATGAACGCCGACGGCACCAGCGTCCGCCGCCTCACCTACGAGAAGTCCAACGAGCGTCACCCGAGCTGGAGATAAACCTCAGGCGCACACGGAAAGCCCCGCCACATCTCCACTTGACATTAGCACAATTGTTCTATTATAATCAGTCTGCACCTTAGAGGAAGGGGGTGCAGTGTGGTGACCAGACTCATCAACGAACCGATTACCGTACATGTCAGCAGTAACTTCAGGCCGACTGCCTTCATCTGGCGCAAGCGCCTCTACCGCGTGATCGACATCCTCTACTGGTGGCACGAGCCGGCTGAATGGTGGAGAGGAGAAAAGGTCAGCCTGCTCATCCGCGTCAGCGCCCAATGCCGCTACCCCGGCATCTACGAGCTGCGCAGGAGCAGCACGGGGTGGTTTCTGGATCGCATGCTCGATTAAGCCCGCAGGAGCATCAGGCCATGTCATTCGTACACTTGCACGTTCATTCCTACTACAGCTTCCTCGACGGAGCATGTTCACCGGCTGATCTGGTGGGGAAGGCCGCACATTTCAACATGCCGGCGCTGGCGCTCACCGACCACAACCGCCTGACCGGCGCCATCCGCTTTTACGACTGCGCTCAAAAGGCCGGCATCAAGCCCATCATCGGCGCTGAGATCGATACCGTGGGTGGACACCACCTTGTGCTCCTGTGCAAGGATATCACCGGCTACACCAGCCTGTGCCGGCTGCTGACCTCGATGCATTGCAAACATCAAAAGGGAAAAATACCCGCCGCCGACCGTGGCCTACTGGCCGCCCACAACCAGGGCCTGATCGCGCTGTCGGGCTGTG
>DFZI01000088.1:0-8451 GCA_002383665.1 Dehalococcoidia bacterium UBA4060 | reverse complement strand
CGAGCAGGGCATGCCCTGTGTCGCCACCAACAACGTCCACTACCTCAACCTGCGTGACTACCATATCCATGAGCTGCTGCAATCCATCAAAACGCTGACACCGGTACAGCAACTGCCCGGCCCGCGCACAGTCGAGCAGTACTTCAAGTCCTCCGCTGAGATGGAACGCCTCTTTCGCGACTTCCCCGGCGCAGCCGCCATGACGCTGGAGGTCGCCTCACGCTGCAACCTCCAGTTGGAGCTGGGACGTCCCCGCTTCCCTGCATTTAACCTGCCTCCCGGGGAGACCGCACCGGGCGTTCTGCGCAGGCTATCAGCAGAGGGCTGCCAGCACAAATACGGCAAACTTACTCCCGACATACAGTCCCGTCTCGAGATTGAGCTGGATACCATCGAAAGGCTCGGCTTCTGCAGCTATTTTCTGGTAATGTGGGACGTCGTGCAGTGGGCACGCCGTCGCGGCATACACTGCCAGGCGCGGGGCAGTGCCGTGGACAGCCTCGTGGTCTATGCGCTGGACATCAGCACTGTCGATCCCATCCACTACAACCTGCTCTTCGAGCGTTTCATGCACCCGCTGCGCCACGAGCCGCCCGACATCGACCTGGATATCGACCGCCGTCGTCGTGACGAGGTGCGGGACTATATTTATGGCAAGTACGGGCCAGATAATGTCTCCTGCGTGGCCACCATCAGCACCTACATGGCCCGCGGCGCCATCCGCGATGCCGGCAAGGCCCTACAGATACCCGAGGCCACTATCGAGGAGGCTTGCCGGGGCATCCATTACCTGTCGGCCACAGACCTGCTGGAGAAGGCGAGGACGCTGCCCGAGCTGAGGAACAGCCCCGTCTACAGGCGTCCCGAGCTCAGGGAGTTCTTCGACCTGTGTGCCGCCATCGACGGCTTCCCCCGGCATCTCTCCGTCCACCTGGGCGGGCTGCTCATCGGGGAAGGCAGGCTCTCCGACATGGTCCCCCTCGAGCCTTCCAGCGGCGGAGACATCATCAGCCAGTACGACAAGGATGATATCGAGAGGCTGGGACTGGTCAAGATGGACCTGCTGGCCCTGCCCACACTCACCGTCATCGAGGATACCCTGCGCAACATCAAGCAGAAGGATGGCACGGAGATAGATATAGACGCCATACCCTTCGATGACCCTGCATCCTTTGCCATGCTGAGGGAGGGGAAGACCATCGGCGTCTTTCAGCTCGAGTCCCCCGCCCAGCGCGAGATGGCCGGCAGGCTGCTGCCGCAAAACTTTAACGACATCATCGTCTCCATCTCCCTGGTCAGGCCCGGCCCGCTCAAATCCAGCATGGACAGGGTCTACCTGGCACGCCGCCACGGGCAGGAACAGGTCAGCTACCTGCATCCCAACCTCAAAGGAGCGCTGGAGGAGACGCTGGGTGTTATCCTCTACCAGGAGCAGGTGCTACGCGTGGCGCATGACCTGGCCGGCCTGAGCTATGCCGGGGCCGACGGCTTCCGCCGTGCCATGACCCACGACCGCACCCCTGAGGAGATGGAGAAGATGCGCCTTGCCTTCATTAACAGTTCACTCAGGAACGGCGTCAGCCCTTCTGTGGCCGGAGAGGTTTATGAACAACTGGCCGCCTTCGCCGCCTACGGGTTTTGCAAGGCTCACGCTGCAGCCTATGCCCTGCTCTCCTACCAGACCCTCTGGCTCAAGTGCCATTATCCGGCCGAGTTCTTCGCTGCCCTGCTCTCCAACCAGCCCATGGGCTACTATCCGCCACGCGTGCTGGTGGCCGAGGCCCGCCGCTGCGGCATCCGCGTGCTGCCGCCGGACGTCAACCGGCCATGCGATCGCTACCTTGTGGAAGAGGGCGCCATCCGCGTCAGCCTGGCACAGGTCAGGGGCATCACGGCAGAAGCCATATCATCCATCATCAACGAAAGGGAGAAAGGCCCCTTCATCTCACTGCACGACTTCGTCTCACGCACAGGATGCAACCGCACCATCATCGAAAACCTGATCAGGGTCGGTGCGCTCGACTCCCTCGGCAGCCGTAACACGATGCTCACCGATCTCACCAGCCTCCTCCGCCGCCGGCATCACACCGACCCATCCAACCTCCCATTGATTCGCGACCTCCCCACGGCAGGGACATANNCGGAGGCCTCAGACTGCGACAGGTGCCGGTCCCTGCTGGCTGAGCGCGAGATACTCTCACTTGACCTGTCGGCACACCCGCTGGACTTCTGCTGCCTGGACGGCAGCTTCACGCCCATCAGCAGACTACCCTCACTGCCCACCGGTGCTTCCGTCAGGATCGCCGGCTCGGTCATCCGCTACCAGATGCCACCCACCCGCACGGGCAGGCGCGTGGTCTATATCATCCTGGAGGATGGCAGCGGCATAGCCGACGTGACTGTCTTTCACGACGTGCAGGAAAAGTGCGGTCGGGTGCTTTTCCGCTGCGGCTGGCTGGATGTGAGGGGCAAAATCCAGCGCCGCGGTCCGGGCTCACTCTCCGTCATCGCCGGGGATATCAGGGCACTTCAGGTAGCAAGAAGCCCTTTCAGATATAGATACTTGTAAATTATATATTTTCATGTGTAAACTTAAATTAGCAGGTTGCTAAAATCAAAATGAATAATTATTTTGCAGGTTGTGATTTTATGGTAAAAATCAATTTTAATTTCGATTATAAAAAGGCTGCACAGGCTCTTAATTATTTTGCTCAGAAAAGTGGTGGTCAGATTGAAAAGTTAAAAGCTCTTAAGCTCATCTACCTTGCCGACCGATACCATCTAAGAAAATATGGGCGTCTTATCACCAATGACATTTATTTTGCCATGAAGCTGGGACCGGTAGCATCATCAACAAAGGACATCGTTGAAAATAGCGAATTTCTTGATGACGTGGAGAAAGAATATGCTCTGCAATATCTCAAACTGATGTCACCATATGTTTTAGCATCGGAAAAAGATGTGGACAGCAACGTATTTTCTGATTCTGATCTTGAGGCTCTCGATTTTGCCTGGGAAAAATTCGGGCATATTGACAAATTTATGCTGGCTAATTTGACGCATAAATATCCTGAGTGGAAGCGTAATGAAGCCAGCCTATCATTGAATCCGCGTATCGAGATGAGGCTGCTCGACTTTTTAGATGATCCTGATGAAGACATCGAAAAATGTTTTACACTAACCGATCAGGACCGGGAAAACATCAAGGAACAGATTGAGGAAACTTATTATCTCAATTCCCTTTGGAGATAGAACATAGATATCCCTCCCGAAATACAGATCAGGTCCACCATCAAATCAGGCTCGGTTTATTATTTCGAGGAGGAGGCTTTATCATCGGCCGAACCCCACTATTTCATCGTGCTTAACATCAATCCTGTTACAGACACGGCACTGGCTCTTGTCTGCTATGGAACAGTCGCTAATCAGACAGATTAGGCAAGGTGTTATCAATAGCCCTGTGGTGGAAAGGCGCATCAAGAACATATTAGCAGAGATCACTACTTGAATGGTCCGGCTTCAGAGCATGAAGGCCACGGCGGCCAGGACAGTGATGAGCAGGAGCATTCCGTCGGCTACCATCCCGCTGGCCAGCAGCCTTACGCCTGCATCTGCTTTCCAGATCTGACTGAAGTTTAATTTCTTTTCCATGTTGCCCTCCTGTATCTGCATTGGTCTTTACATTGATTATTATGCGCCGCTGCTGCAGGTTAGGGAACGGCAACAGGTACAGTTAAGTGGCAGAATTGGTATGATTCTGCAGCGAAAAAGGTGGTAGTACTGCAGTATGACCCGGTACTACCAACGGCTGAAAAGCAGGCTGGGGTAACCTAACGGAGAGTGATGATCTCAGGGCTTGTACCAGTTGTATGTTAGCTTTACTTCCTCGCGCTGATAACACGGGATATAGCGGCTATAGATGACCGTTTCGCCCGGCGGGATAGAGGTAGCTATCAGTGTAGAACCAGTGCTGGCGGTGATAATCACATTGCCCAGGTACCATTGGGTATCGGAGTTAGTTACACTCCCCCTGACATAGCAACTATTTACATCGGCATAGCGCACCAGGTCGTTCTGGTTCTTCCAGATAACTGCCGTCTCGGGCGGGCGTTCTTCCTGCTGAGACGTTGACGGGACTGCTACAACCGGCTCAGCAGGGGGTATGGCCAGAAATACCGGCACATGACAGGGACTGCCCAGGGCGCCCTCGGCCATGATGGTGACGATACCAGTATATTCGCCGGGCGCCATGCCGGATGGGTCGACAGCAACTCTGACCGTGCCGCCCTGCAGGCCGGCAGAGCCAAGCTGCTGCTTAACCTCGATCCATCTAACATTATCGCTGACAGTCCAGTCCATCACACCACCACCCTGGTTGTAGATGTTGAGCACCCGTTCCATCTCCGTGGCCTGCCCCGGCACGGCTGTAAAGCTCAGGCTATCGGGGCTGCAGACAAGGACGGGTTGAACTATCTCCGGAACCCGCGACGGTTGTTGTGCGGGAGCTTTTGTGCAGGAAAGGACCAGCAGGGCTATCACGAAAGCCGCTGCCAGCAGGAACCTCTTTACCATATTTCAAGCCCCCTTTCTATGACAGGCGTTTCCCGCATTATAACCCTGCCCCTGAAGAATCTCAAATTTATGTTGGCTTAATTTTCAATTGCTGTAATTGTAATAGGTTACATGGGGACAGGATTGGGCAAGGAAAGAGCTGTGGCGGCACGTGAGTTTTATCAAAGTTATGCATATAAAAAGATACCCCGTTCTTGTCTGAACAGGGTATCTTTTGCAAGTTCGAATTATCAGCTAATTATGCCTTATCTACCAGCCGGCTGCCCTGCGCCTGCGGAAGTAAATGATGAAGAGGGCGACCATCAGCACCAGGAAGGCTGCCAGGGCGATGAAGAAGAGCGAGGAGGAGTCGCCTTCAACGGTGAGCTGCCCTGCCGGCACGTTATTGACCTTGATGTCGTATGTGCCCGGCCCCAGGCTGCTGGCATCAAAGCTGACCGTGGCAATATCCCCGGGGGCAAGGCTGACATTCTTGCTCTCCATGGCGTTGTTGCCAGCATATAGCGTCACCCGCAGGCTGCCGCTGGCCCCACCGGTGTTGGTCACCTTCGCGCTCACCTGCTTCCCCGCAGTTATAGCCGCGCTCTGCACCAGCATGTTGGGCAGTGGCATCGCACCCTGCGGTGGGGTAACGGCAGACATGCCGCCGGCACCGTGTGATTGCGGCAGCGCCGTGGAAATCCCCGAGACGGGAGGAGTGGGTGCAGGTGTAGGTGCAGGTGTGGGCGTGGGAGCGGGACGAGGTGTGCCTGAGCCGAAGAACAGGCCCTCCAGGTCCGAAAGCTTGGGTTGGGTGGTATCGGCAGTAACGGTTACCGTCACAAAGCCACCAGCGTCGTAAGCCTGGTTGGAGCAGGGCGCCCAGGTGCTGCCCGTCCAGTAGTATATGACGGTCGAAGCCGTAGCGGGTTTGAACTGGATTTTCAGCGTTGTCACATTCTCAGCGCTATCCAGGTGCACATCATAGTAGTTGCCCGTCGCCTGGAAGGTGGGCGTGCCCGCGGGATTGCCATCATATTTAGCCGTGGTGATAGTATGTTCGCCTGTGGCCTCAATGCTCACACTTCCTCCGGTGGGGGTGCCGGTAATAGTAAAATTGTCCGTCACCGCTGCAGTATTGATATTCGTGGGGGTTGGTGCCCCAGTAGGCTGGAAAAACACTGCTCCCCTCATTACTACGCCGATAACCGTTGCCGTTATATCGGCTATTACTGTGGATGTGCTGGATATTGAAGTCAACGTTGCTGTAGCCACGCCGTCGGAAGTTGTCTTGGTTACGGTGCTGCCACCATTATCAAACTTGCCTTTGCTCGTCGTAAAAACAACATTCGTGCCATAAGTGGGCGAAGTATTATCGCTATTCTTTACCGAGGCGGTAAGTGTGGTAAAAGATGTCCCATCGGCGGTGACGGGTCCAGGCGGAACAGCACTGAGGTTAAGCACAAGCCAGGGTTCAAAGTTTACATTGTCGCTGACTTTATTGCCTGCCCCAGTGGGATTGCTGACATGATAGGGTCCACTGGCATACCCCCACCAGTTGCTGGTGGCGTCAATGGTATTAGTTGTGCTCGTGTTGAGGACGCCAAATCCATTGTTGCCTACAATATTATTGAAGTGGATGCTGACCTCATCGCCATCCACGCCATCATCGACCCAGATACCGCCTGAAGTTTCATCGTTTTCGGTATTGTTAGCGGTGATGGTGTTGCCTTGGATGGTTGTGCCGATCGGAGGGTCACCGTAACCCGTGTAGTTACAGATATCGATTCCGTCGTAGCTACTGTTTTTAATGATGTTATTTTCAATCGTTGTGTTAACCGCCTGGTTCTGGATGGAGATACCGTAAGTATTTCCATCAACCGTATTATCGTGTATCAATGTGCCGTTAATCACGCCAGAAGTTCCAATGCCGGTCTCGTTTTCCTCGACGGTGTTGCCGGTAACCTCAACATCGTCTGACGTGGCAACGAGAATGCCACTTCCGGTCCAATCAGTGCCTGGATAGCCGTTACCGCTCACGGTGTTTCCGGTGACTTTACCCGTTGCCCCAAAGCCTATCTGTATGCCGTTGGGTGCCCAGTTTGCAAGCACGCTCTTTCCGAGTCCGGTCACGATATTGCCGGTAATTATGGCATTGGGGTCCGGGTTCGTACCATTGTCGCCGCTGGCCACTATTCCGACTCTGGCGTACCCGCTTACATTATTTCCCGAGATAACCACATCAGAATCACCGTAAGCTGCAATGCCGTAGGTCTCCTTGCCATCGATAGACATGTTCTGGACGGTGTTATTTAAGATATCCCCTTTGGCATTTCTGAGAAGAATGCCCGCCGAACGATCGGCTGTTGGCACGTGGTTATTGCCGTCAATCGTGAAACCGGAGATAGTAACTGTTATCGTCTCTGTGCCAGATATAACGCCCCCGGTTTCAGTCCCGCCAAAGGCAAAAACCACCGGCTCCCATGATTTGGTACTTTCAGTAAAGCTGAAAGCAACAGACGAATCGGGTGCCTTAATTATCGGGTCACCGGCGCCCTGTAGCGTCAGGCTTTCGTTTATCACTACCCGCTCATTATACGTCCCCGCCGCCACATTGATGGTGTCGCCGTCTGAAGCTTTATTAATCGCGGACTGGATGGAGGAGAACTCAAAGGGGCCGGTGGCGGTGAGGTAGTTTATAGCGTTTCCAGTAGCTAAATACCACATCCGCCAGGTATCTCCGTCTTTGATAACCGAGGGTTCGCCGACGGCGGCGTAGGTGGCGCGTGGAAGGATCGGGTTACCAGGGCTTTTTACCCAGTCGTAACCATTCGCTGATGATGCCACCCCGATTTGCTGGGGGCTGTCACCGGGGGAATTATGGGCGCTGTACCACATATAGTACGTACCGCCGTCTTTAACTACCCAGGGATGCATTACCCATTTGCCGTCCCAGTCTGCTGAGGTAGCACTAGGCGATAAGACCGGGTTTGTGCTCGCCAGAGTGAAATCGACAGTATCGCCGGTGCCAACAATCACAGCTAACGATGCGGCAGTCGATTCGGCGGTGTAGATATCGTAGCGTGTTGGAGTGTCTGCTGGTGTCTTAACCTGAAAATAGAGCCTATATTTATTGCCGTCTTTAAAAAGGTATGGCCCATCGATTTTGTTATAATCCTGCAGACCCGTGCCGTCAAAGACCAGGCCTTTATTCGCCCACCCAGTTCCATTATCCGATGTATAGATGTTAAATACCTTGTCCGTAGAGCCGTAGGCGATCATGTAAAAAATGTCGTTCTCTTCAAGAATGGTCACACTGCCGACTTCCTTTGGCGGGGTATCAAAAGTACATTGAGCACCTGCCGCAAAACCAGTCGGGGCATTAGATGAGGTGTGATAAATTGCAGAATCACTTGAACTGTACCACATGTGATAGGTATTGCCCACCTTGATTACCGCTTCACGGCCGGATACGCCTGCCGCCGTTGGGTCAGTCCACTTTGCCACGTTTAAAGTATGGGCAACTCCATCTGCCTCCGCCGGGCTTGCCGGCACGACGACTGCCCCCACAGAGGCTATCAACATCAGCACCATCAACACCGAAAAGAATTTCCAGAGCTTTAACTGGGCCATTTCTGCCATCCTCCTTTAATATCGTTCATAAATGTTCGAACCTCTATAGCTGACTGACAAGGGGTGCTGCCCGCGCATATTTTTCAACGCATGGCATCTGTCAGGCATTTGGCCACATGGTACGCTTAACGTTTGCGATTGTCAAGGGCAAATTATTCCGGCTATTTAGCCAGACTCCCTAACGCTCACTGAGCGGGATATCAGAAAGATCGCTCCGCATGAGCTCCTGGCGACCCGCCGCCTGGCTCAAGTCAAATAAACTGCGAA
>DFZI01000054.1:6905-11749 GCA_002383665.1 Dehalococcoidia bacterium UBA4060 | reverse complement strand
TGGCGTCCCTGGAGGGATTCGAACCCACGACCCGCTGCTTAGAAGGCAGCCGCTCTATCCACTGAGCTACAGGGACATGTTAGGAGTTTAACATACAGGATAGACGGCTTCAACCTCAGATAAATTCAGATAAATAATGATTCAAACAAGAATTATTCGGTTGTTTTGCTCGAAGTATCAGGTTTGGATGCTTCAGTCGCTTCGGCTGATGGATTCTGCTTGTCAGCCTTGGTTTCTTTAGCAGGTAATTGCGCCTCTGAAGTGGTCCTACTGTCTGTGACATAGAACCCCGGGCCTTTAAAGATTATAGGAACGGGGACAAAAAGTCGGCGTGACTCGCCTCTGCACTTGGGACAAATTGCCGCACTTTCGTCACTAAAACTCTGTCTGAGCTCAAAATTTGTATTACATTTAGAACAAACATACTGATATATCGGCATTTGTTCCTCCAAAAGACGATCGTAGTAATTTAAAACTTAGCACTCTTATAGTCCGTTTGCTAAATTAATATTTTAATTATATTGAGGTTGATAGTCAAACTGCCCCGTCAAAGCAGTAATTTAACAGCAAAAATAAGCTATGATATACTATAAATCTGTCCGGTGTTAACAATGTAAAGACCATGTAGTTGATTTTGAGGGCTCGTAGCTCAGGGGCAGAGCGGTCGGCTCATAACCGATTGGTCGTAGGTTCGAAACCTACCGAGCCCACCATTTAAATTGTATCCGGAGAAGTCACGGGATCCCGATATTTTTATCAAAATTCATATCGATACGGAGAAGATGCAGGATAAAGGGTATGTTATTTGATCCGACGGTAGGAGTAAAATAATACTGTGGCTCGAGCTTTATTAAGATTTTGGTTAATTTTTTAAATTACTGCAACGTTCGTTGTTAATATTAATCCCATGGATATTATAGAAGGCCGTAACCCGGTGATTGAAGCATTACGATCAGGCAGGCACATTACCAGGATACTGGTGGAAAGCAATATCGAAAAACATGGGATTATCGGGCAAATCCTGCAACTGGCCAGTAGCAGCCATATTGAGGTGGAATTTACCGACAGGCACACATTAACCAGGTACAGTTCGACAGGCTCAGACCAAGGTGTTATTGCCATAGCCGAGTCAAAAAAGTATTTGGGACTGGAAGACCTGCTGGAGATATCACGTAAAAAAGCCGAGGCGCCCTTTTATTTGTTATTGGACGGGATTGAGGATCCTCGTAATCTGGGAGCCATATTACGTACAGCTGATGCGTCAGGGGTACACGGCGTTATCATCCGGGAGAGGAGGGCAGTGGGTATCACTCCCGCTGTGATAAAAGCCTCCGCTGGTGCTGTTGAATATATTGCCGTCGCCCGTGTGAACAATATCTCCCAGGCAATCCTAACATTAAAAAAGAATAATATATGGGTGACTGGGTTAGATATGAGTGGCAAGATAGACTATACCGAAGTGGATTACCGGCTTCCGACTGCTATCGTAATTGGCAATGAGGGTAAGGGACTGTCGGACCTGGTTACCCAACGCTGCGATACGATTGTATCAATACCCATGAAGGGCAAGATATCATCATTAAACGCCTCAGTAGCTGCTGCACTGGTGATGTATGAGGCTTTCCAACAGAGACGTAAGGCCGCAGGATAATTTCAACTTTCCTTGATATACGCAAAAACAGATTTTCCGGCTGTAGCCCCGTCACCAACTGCAGTTGCAACCTGCCGTGCCGAATTACGCCTGATATCGCCAGCCGCGAACAGGCCCGGAGTGCTGGTGCGCATAAGGTCATCTGTAACTATGTTGCCAGCCTCATTGATGTCCACAATAGACTTGAACAGTCCGCTATTGGGAATAAAGCCGATAGCTATAAATACGCCAGCGACTGCGAGACTGGAAACATCACCGGTTTGAATGTTTTTGATATTCAATCCCGTGACTTTGTCCTCTCCCTCGATGCTCAGGACCACTGAATCCCAGATAAACTCAATTTTAGGGATGGAAAAGGCAATTCGCTGGAGGGCTTGAGTAGCCCTCAACTCATGACGCCTGTGGATAACATATACTTTATTGCAATGCTGGCTTAGCTCCATGGCATCGGAAATGGCTGTATCGCCGCCGCCTATGACAGCCACATCTTTATTTCTGAAAAGAAAGCCATCACAGGTAGCACAGTAAGACACTCCAGCCCCCGTCAGCTTATTTTCACCGGGGACATCAAGCTTACGATAGTTGGAACCGCTGGCTATGATAACTGCTCTGGCAGAAATTTTGATATCATCCGTTGAAATATTAAAAAGTTTGTCTACTTTAGTAAAAGAGGTGACATCTGCTGTTATTGTCTGAAGCCCAAACCTGAGTGACTGCTCGTAGAACATCTGTCCGAGGTCTATGCCAGAAATACCCTGCGGAAAGCCAGGATAATTCTCAACATGACCTGCATTGACGATCTGTCCTCCATACATGCCACGCTCAATCAAAACAGCATTGAGACCGTATCTTGACGCATATAAGCCGGCAGTTAAACCGGCAGGTCCACCTCCAATAATCGCTACTTCATATTCATTCATGCTGCACACCCCATATAAAAGTTAGCTGTAATTGGCATAATATATATTTCATTTTCTACTATGGTATTTTTCATATACCTCTTTAAGGTGTTTATTGGTTACATGTGTATAGACCTGCGTTGTGCGAATACTCTCGTGTCCCAGCATTTCCTGTACGGATCGGAGGTCGGCGCCGCCAATAAGAAGGTCCGTCGCAAACGAATGTCTAAGGGTGTGTGGATGGGCATCAATAGGAAGGCCAGCCATCCTGGAATATTTTTTAACAATACGTTCAACGGACCGTGCTGTAAGACGCATTTTTTCGCCGGTTTTATCACCAGATCTGGGACCACCGTAGTGTATAAATAACGGCATATAGTTATCCTTGCGAGCACTTAGGTAACGGTTAATCCAGTCAGCGGCAGTATCGGAAAGGAAAACAACCCGTATTTTATTACCTTTCCCCCGAACGCCAAATTCTTTGCGTTCAAGATTGACTTGGTCCCGGTTTAATTTTACCAACTCGGAAACACGCAGACCTGTGCTGAAGAGTGTTTCCAGTATAGTACGGTCACGCAGTCCAATCTCATCTGATACTTGAGGACTGCCGAGCAAACGGGTTAATTGCTCATTATTAAGAAAACTAACCATGCGGGGGCTTGATTTGGGTAAATCAATCTTGTCGGGATTCAATGCAGGTATATCCCTTTTAACGTTGAGATAACGTAAAAATGATCGTAGGGCGACTATGTGATAAGTCTGGGTATTTTTGTTGATGGTCTGACCGTTCCGGTTACGAAAAGTGGCCAAAAATATGCGGAACTGCCTGACCGTCTCAAGGTTAACCATATTTGGTAACTGGGGAAGATTATTATGATCAAGCCATTCCAGAAAGCGGTAAAGATAATGCCTGTACTCTTTGATGGTCAGTTGAGAAAGAGATTTTTCAATCAGCAAATATTCCAGAAAATCGTCCACAAGCGATTTTAGATTTAATGAGTTAGTATTTTGTGTCATGATTATATTATAACTTACAACTTCATGTGTCGTAAAAGTTACAGTTTACGACATTATAAATTTTTATTTTATCTGCTGTTCCTTCTCTTTTTATTAATTGCTGTCAAACCGATTCCTCTATTTTTTTCAATAGTTTATCGAGGTTCCATCCTTTAGCAGCAGACACCACAACCGTCATCTCAGTTGGAGATTTTACTGATAAGGCGATATCGTCGGCCTCGGCAAGATTGTTTACCAGAAGATCGATTTTGTTGATGACTGTAAGCCGCGGCTTTTGGCAGAGCTTCAGATCATTCAATATACCTTCCACCGTTCGGCTCTGGTTGACTGCGTCCTGGCTGGTGATATCAACAACATGTAACACCAGGTCTGCTTCTTCCAGCTCCTCCAGCGTAGCATGAAATGCTGCCACAATAAATGGGGGCAGATTGTGGATAAAGCCTACCGTGTCAGTCATCATGATATATTTTCCCCCTGGTAGTCTTAAGCGGCGTGTAACAGGGTCCAGCGTAGAAAAAAGCTTATCCTCTGAGAGGACATTGGCCTGACATACAGCATTGAGCAGAGTGCTTTTCCCGGCGTTGGTATATCCTACCAGTGCCACCAGCGGCGTGCCTGATTTGCTCCGCCTGCGACGATATAGCTCACGGTGCTTGTGAACATCATCAATCTGTTTTTCAATTCTTGTAATTCGGTTGCGGATAAGGCGGCGGTCTGTCTCGATCTGGGACTCGCCAGGCCCTCTGGTACCTATGCCTCCACCCAGTCGTTCCAAATGGCTCCACTGCCCTGCCAGTCGTGGCAGCAGGTACTGGTATTGTGCCAATTCCACCTGCAGTTTGCCTTCGCTGGTGTGCGCACTGCGGGCAAATATATCAAGGATCAGTGCCGTGCGATCAATAATCTTTACCTTTAGTGTTTCCTCAAGCTCCCATTGCTGATAAGGTGTCAGATCGTCATTGAAAATGACAACAGTGTAATCAAGCTCCTGCTGAAGGTCTTTCAATTCCTGCAGTTTTCCCGATCCAAGGTAATGCTTGGACGACGGCTTTTCCATTTTTTGTGAATATCTTCCCACCACCATAGCGCCCGCCGTCCTGGCAAGCTGTCCAAGCTCTTCCAGCGAGCTATCTATTGACCACCCGTCGGTGCCTTTCTTTACATCCACTCCAACCAGCACAGCACGCTCTTGCTTTTCCCGTGTGCTGATAGTTTTTCTACTCATATACCTGGCAAACTTAATCTTGTTTTTTCAGTGACAGGAGACGCTTTATACC
>DFZI01000054.1:0-6873 GCA_002383665.1 Dehalococcoidia bacterium UBA4060 | reverse complement strand
GCCCAGATATAGAAAGCCGCTTTTGGCTTTTGAACTTTTAGCCCTATTTGTTGCAAAGCATCAACAATTTTATCGCGCCGCGCCTGTAATATCCTGCTCCTCGACTCAACATCCTCTTGGGGCCCCAGCAATGCTTCTATAGCAGCCTCTTGAATAGCCTGCGGAATACCTGAATCGAGATTAGACTTGAACCGGAAGAGTGCATCAACCAGGGTACGGTTACCTACAGCCATGCCGATCCTCCATCCGGTCATGTTGAATGTCTTGGAAAGTGAGTGAAACTCGATGCCTACATCTTTCGCACCCGGTGTTTCGAGGAAGCTATGTGGTTTATAGCCATCATAAGCCACCTCGGTATAGGGAGCGTCATGGCATACGGCAATATTATGTTTTTGGGCAAAATCGACAACTTTTTTGAAAAAATCGGGCTCTGCCACAGCACCCGTTGGATTATTAGGATAGCAGAGCCACAGTACCTTGGCCTTTTTGATTACCTTACCTGGAATATTATCAAGTTCAGGTAAAAAATTGTTCCTTTCCGTAAGCGGCAGATAATGTACATCACCACCCGCCAGCAGGCTGCTGATAGAATATACAGGATAGCCCGGATCCGGCACCAGTGCGATATCACCCGGATCGAGCAGGCAAAAGGACATATGGCCGATTCCTTCTTTGGATCCGATCAGAGGCAACACCTCTCTTTCAGGATCAAGCTCAACGTTAAACCTGTTCTTGTACCATTGGGCAATGGCCCGACGTAGCTCTGGCAATCCAAGTGTCTCCGGATAGTGATGGTTGACCGGGTTGTTTGCCGATTTGCATAATTTTTCAATGATATAATCGGGCGTAGGCAAATCAGGGTCACCGATGGCAAAGCTGATAACGTCAACACCCTGCGCCTTTTTTTCCGCTATTTTCTGGTTTATTTCCACAAACAGATATGGAGGTATCTTGTCCAACCGTCTGGCAAGATTCATAGCAGGTACACTCCCGAAAATACTTCTTCGGCCGGTCCGCTGAGAAATACATCGGACTTGCCGTCCCATGATATGGTCAGGGTCCCGCCAGATAATATTACGTTTACATTGTCTTTGGTGATATTCTTGAGCCGACTGATAACAGCCGTGGCACAGGCACCACTACCGCAGGCCAGCGTTTCACCCACTCCCCGTTCCCACACTCTCACACGTAGATTGCCATCACTAACTACATTTACTACCTCAAAATTGGTCCTTTGAGGGAACAACCTGTGGTTCTCAACTAACGGTCCGATCTCTGCGAGAGGAAAATCCTCAATATCCTCACGGATAAAACAGACAGCATGAGGATTGCCCATTGAAACTGCCGATATAGCTAACGTCCTTGTCCCGATCCTAAGCTTATGATCAAGGATCGGCTGATCGGTATCCAGTGCAACTGGTATACGTTTGGCTTTGAACTGTGGCTTGCCCATATTAACACGTGCTTTGATCACCTTGCCTTTGCGTGAGATTGTGTCTACCAGCTTTACTCCAGCCTTAGTATCCACGGATATATCGGGGCCGGTCACAATTTTACGGTCTATGGCATACTTGGCAAAGCATCGCAATCCGTTGCCGCAGACCTGGGCTTCTGAGCCATCCGCATTGAAAATGCGCATCTTCAGGTCTGCTTTATCCGAGTCCATTATCAGAATTAGACCATCTGCGCCGATTCCGAAATGCGACTGGCAGGCCTTCGCAGCCAGTATCTTCCAGTCCATATCCAGATCCCTTGCATCGACCATAATAAAATCATTGCCGGTGCCCTGCATCTTGCTAAACTCAAGTGTTTTAACCATAATTCAGGATGATTTTTCCAGAAAAGTCTTTATAGTATAGTTTATTTTCTCCCGGTTATCACAGCAAATATCGAACCAGACAATGCGGGGATCACTCAATCGGAACCAGGCATACTGGCCCCTGGCAAATCGGTGCGTCCCGAATTTTATCTTTTCTATAGCGTCGCTCAAGGTTATTCCACCTTTCAGATAAGTTGCAATCTCCCTGTAACCAAGGCTGGACATCGAAGGAAGCCAGGGGCCATAACCTCTGTCGAGCAGATTTTTAACTTCGTCTACAAGGCCTGCACCGACCATTTTTTCGACCCTATCATCAATTATCGAATACAGCACCTTCCGTTCTGCTGTAAGGCCTATGATTAGGTACTGGTATCCGGTCTCCTTCTTACCTTGTAGCTCCGAGGGCTTTCGGCCGGTTTTATAATGGATTTCCAGAGCACGTATGATCCTCCTCAGATTATGAGGAGAAATTCTGGTTGCAGCAATGGGGTCTATGGCCTTAAGCTCCATATAAAGGCTTTCAATCCCTTTTACAGAAGCCTTGATAGCCAGACTTTCACGCAGTGATGGATCAGGTGGAACTTCTGGAATTTGCCAGCCTTCAATCAGCGACCAGACATATTGGCCACTGCCTCCGACCAAAAGCGGCAATTTATCTCTGTACTGGATATCGCCGATGGCGATTCCTGCTTCACGCTGGTAGGTGGCAACACTGTATTCCTGGTCAGGTGTAATTATGTCAAGAAGATGATAGGGAATGCCTGTCCTCTCCTCAGATGTGGGCTTTGACGTGCCGATATCCATATATTTATAGATCTGGCGACTGTCGGCATTGATGATCTCTGCGGGGAAATCTTTTGCGATCAGGCTGCCCAGGCGGCTCTTGCCTATAGCCGTCGGCCCGACAACGGCAATCAGGCAGTTCATATCACGACTTGATAGCAGCCGTCTGTCTTGCAATCTCGATAAAGTCGGCGGGCTTGAGACTGGCGCCGCCGACCAGACCGCCATCGATCTCCGGCTCCTTCACAAATTCGTAGATGTTGGCACCTGTGACGCTTCCTCCATACAGGATACGTATGGACTGCGCAATGCTGTCACTCCAAATTGAGGCCAGAATATGCCGGATAAAACCAATGGTTTTCCCTGCTTGTGGTCCAGTGGCTGCTTTACCTGTCCCGATGGCCCAGATAGGCTCATATGCCACCACCAGTTTATCTGACGGCATTATATCCTTGAGTCCGCCTTTGACCTGACTTTCCAATACGTTGCTGGTTTTGTTGGACTCATTTTCTTCCAGCGTCTCACCTATACACATGATCGGTGTCAGCCCTGCCGCGAATGCTGCTTTCACCTTTTCATTTACAATCGCATCTGTCTCTCCAAAATATTGTCTGCGCTCAGAATGCCCCAGAATAACATATTGGCAGAGGTCTTTCAGCATGAGCGACGAGATTTCACCGGTGAAAGCGCCTTTATCCCGATAGTACATGTTCTGCGCTCCGAGACCAACAGACGTCCCCTGCAATATCCGGTGCAGGTCACTGAGAGATATGAACGGCGGGCAGATCACCCTGTCAATTCTGTCGATATTCTGCAGGTCCTTAAGCATCTGTTTCACCAGGGTGATAGCCTCCGGCAGAGTGGTATTCATTTTCCAATTGCCTGCGATTAAAGCTCTACGCATGTTTTTCCTCATTAGAAGTATTATTATTCATCCTGCAGAACCTGGACACCCGGGAGTATCTTGCCTTCGAGAAAACTCAAGCTAGCTCCACCGCCAGTTGACACGTGTGTCATCCTGTATGCGAGGTTCATCTCGTTGACGATTTCAGCAGTTGATCCCCCACCGACAACCGTAGTGGCATTGAGATTTGCCAGCAGTTCAGCCATCTTTCTGGTTCCCCGTGAAAAAGCTGGGATTTCGTAGACCCCCAAAGGGCCGTTCCAGAAAACGGTGCTGCATTTCTTGAGATTTTCGGTGAAAAGCTCAACGGTCTGCGGACCTATGTCAACGATATATTTGTTGGCCGGTATCATCGATACCGGTGCAATAGCGAATTTCGAATTTTCATCAACCGTGTCTGCCACGATCACATCAAGAGGCAGTACCAGTAAGATACCGCTACTTTTGGCATTAGCCATGAGTTGTTTGGCCAGTTCTTTTTTATCTTCCTCAACGGCTGAAAGCCCGGTGCCAAACCCCTGCGCACTTAGGAAGGTATTAGCCATGCCACCGCCGATCAACAGGGTATCTACCTTGTTAAGCAAATTATCAAGGAGTTTGATCTTGTCACTCACCTTGGCACCACCCAGCAAGGCCACAAAAGGGCGTTGGGGGTTGGTAAGCAGGTTATCAAGTACTCGGAGTTCTTTTTCCAGTAAAAGACCGGCATAGGCAGGCAGGTACTTTGCCACACCATAGGTAGAAGCATGGGCGCGGTGCGCAGTGCCAAACGCATCATTTACATAGATATCGGCATTTTCTGCCAGCGCCCTGGCAAATGCAGAGTCGTTGGCTTCCTCCTCCGGATAAAAACGTAAATTTTCCAGCAGTAGAATCTCTCCGTTTTTCAGCTTATCTATGGCCTGCTTTACCCTGGGACCAATACAGTCCGAGACAGTATGAATGGGCATATTAATCAACTGAGACAGCCGTTCGGCAACTGGTGTGAGACGCATGGATTCAACCACCCTACCATTGGGACGTCCGAGGTGTGAACACAGTATTATCTTCGCTTTGTGCTCTATAAGATACCAGATGGTGGGCAGTGAAGCGATAATACGACTATCGTCCATAATCTCATTTGTCTTGGGATCGAGGGGGACGTTAAAATCCACACGTACGAGTACCTTTTTACCAGTTACTTCTACATCCCGAATACTTTTTTTCATAAAATATAGCTCCTCTTCTTCTCAGCTCTAATATGCCTTTTATATATGCCGGATACACAGGAACACAAGATTGAGTATATCTAATAGCAGCTATTTGTTCAATATATTATACGGTGCTATTTATTTTTCAGAAAGATAGGATTAAACTGTTACAAAACATGCATAAAAAACCGCTTGCTATAGTCATATCAGGTCCCTCAGGTGTGGGCAAAGACGCTACTATTGCCAACCTTAAGAAAACCGATGAAAATTTTCATTATGTGGTGACTGCCACTACCAGGAGCATGCGAGCTAATGAGATAGATGGCGTTGATTATTATTTCCTCTCCAGGGATGACTTTGAAAAAAAGATACGAAATGATGATTTCCTTGAATATGCTACTGTATACGGAAATTACTACGGTGTATTAAAAAAAGAGGTCAAGCATGCCTTAGGAAAAGGTAAGGACGTAATAATCAAGGTTGATGTACAGGGAGCTAAAACACTAAAGAAAAAAATACCTGACGCGGTTTTCATTTTCTTGGTGCCTCCCTCCATCGAGGACCTGGCTGAGAGGCTGTCGCAGCGCAACGTTGATACGGATAAGGACCTCGAGATCAGGTTAGGAAGGGCTGCTGAAGAGATGAAAATGATCCAGATGTTCGATTATGCAGTCATGAATTGCAAGAACGACCTGGATAAAACCACTCAAATCGTACACGCAATCGTGACAGCGGAAAAGAGTCGCGTTAAACAACGCAATATAAGTCTGTGACCGGCTCTCTGTCATCTCCCCATTAATTTCTCTCCAGACCTTCGATAAATTCCTGAATAAATTCCTCTACCTTATCGGCCGGCTTGATAATCCCATAATGCCCTTCGCAGAGAATGTCAGCTTTGAGAGATTTTAGTTTTTTCAATGACTTGATAGCCTTGACAATATCCCCACCCCACATCGGGTGATAAGGGCCGTGAATATCCTGTCCGAACAGCACCGTATTTACATCCGACTTTATCGTGACCACTATGCTACCAGGAGTATGCCCTGGCACATGATGGAAGTTAAACCGGATATTTCCGATATCTAAATTGTCCTCAACGCCTTTTAAGATTATGTCAACATCGCAGGGCTCATATTTTACGCCATAGTATTCAGCCCCTACATTCCTGCCCGAACTGATGGCTGCCGCGTCTTCCTCATGTGCAATTATCTTCACGCCATACCTTCTCTTCAACTCCGAAAGCGCCCCAATGTGATCGATATGGGCATGCGTAACGATAATAGTTGACAGGCGTTCGGGCATCAGCCCTAATGTCTGGATATTATCCACGAGACGGTCTGAGCTGTTGTCGGCTCCGGCATCAACCATCACCAGCTCACCAGCATCCACAAGATACACACAGCAATCCTCCGCATCCGAGATGCCGGGACCTCCGATGATATAAACACCTTCGCAGACCTGTGCCGCTTTATTCATAGACCTGTTCCTGTTGAATCAATGTCAAAATTGCTTTTTCCCTGCGCCTCATTTTTCTCGCTTCTGCGGCATTTCCATGATCATAGCCCAGGAGATGCAACATACCATGAACAGTCATCAATGCCGTTTCCTCAGCCATCGGGACACCGTGGTCAGCTGCCTGTTCTACTATCCGCGGAAACGAGATTATGATCTCGCCCAGGTTGGTAAGCCCGAGCTGTTCCTCTGGAAATACGATATCCTGAGCATCTACCGGCTTTTCAGTCAGGGCGAAAGAGAGAACATCGGTAGGCGCATTGATGCCTCTATACAAAAGATTCATCTTATGTATATGCCTGTCATCGGTCACCAGCAGGCTCACTTCTACCGGTTTGTTTATCTTTTCAGCCGACAGGACGGCCTTGATTATGTTCTTAAGCCAGGCCCGACTGAAGGCAAACCCGATGCCACGTTTTATATTAACATCGATCCTGTGCCCTGATTTTTTCATACAGGTGTATGATAACAAAGCCTCATTTTATGTACAATCATTTACGTATCTGATCTGCTTGAAACCGTGTTGAAAACTATGCTATATTTCATGGCACAGGTCAATCGTTTGCCATGCACTGGAGGGATCGCATAGTGGTCTAGTGCGGCCGCCTGCTAAGCGGTTGCCCCGGGTAACCGGGGTCAAGGGTTCGAATCCCTTTCCCTCCGCC
>DFZI01000066.1:31620-37777 GCA_002383665.1 Dehalococcoidia bacterium UBA4060 | reverse complement strand
ACTTACTTTCCTGACGAGATACTAGACAACCACCATTACGGAATGGTTTTATCCCTGACGCATAAGGGGTAAACCAACACTTAGATTAACAATACCAGCTATGATACATTTTCCCACCAAGCCCAGCTCATACCCTTGAATGTCACCTGGCTGCAGCATCTCTATGATGAAAACCACAGGAGCAGCCACAAGGCAAAGTATCCCAATTATTACCATTGCTTTGCCAAACTTTGCCCAGCCCGATGTTGGCTTCCGCTGAGTTATTGGTTGTTGTTGGTAAGTAGGCAGTTGTTGGTAAACAGGTGGAGGCTGTATTTGCTGTTGATACTGTGACGGAGGTTGAGGTTGTTGTGTTGGCCAATTCAATTGTGTTCCACAGTTGCCGCAAAATCTTGCACCAAATACAACTTGACCGCCACAGCTAGGACACTGATACCACTGTTGCAACTTGCCACTTCCTCACCGATATTTCCAAGCTCCAATATAGACATTGTAGACATTTCTCATAGCAAGGTCAATTGTTCGCATTCACTCATCTAAAATGTTACTAAAGGTGGTATGGTTCACTCAACTAAAAATGTTACCGAGGAGGAACATGCCAAACGATGACAAGATGAGCATAGATGAACGAAGGAAGTATCTGAAGCTGGTGGCACCGAGGTATCGTAAATCAAATAGAGCGGAGCGGAGCCGCTTACTAACGGAGATGGGAATGGTGACGGGGTTACACCGCAAGAGCTTGATAAGGCTGATGAGCATGTCGAGCCTGGAGCGTGCACCAAGGAAGACGGTAGCGAGGCGAAGGCGGTATGGTCGCGCTGTAGCTGAGGCGGCATTATCCCGGTAACATTTCCAAATGAGTGAACGACTCCTCTTCGGTAACATTTTTAAATGAGTTGACACGTTTTCGACCACTTGACTTTTGCCGCACTGAATATATAATTGCTGTCATATTAGCTTAGGAGGGAAATATGGCGGACTGTTTCTATCATCCGGGTAGAGATGCTGTGGGTGCTTGTGTGAGTTGTGGCAAGATGGTTTGTCTGGAATGCAGGACCATTTTAAGTTCGAAAATTTATTGTCAGCCGTGCGCTGACGAGATATTCTCAAAAGGCATAGCTTCAGCCAAAGAGGCGGCGAGCACCGTAAAACCAGCGGTAGGAGTGTCAGGCGTTTGGTGGTTGCTTCCTATATTCCTCACATGGCTCGGCGGGCTTATCGCCTGGCTGGCAAACAAGGACAAAGACCCGCGGAAAGCAAAATCCATGCTATGGTGGGGCATCGGCTTGACATTTATTTACGGTGCCATTTACGCTCTCATCTTAGGGGTTTTTATGTTGCTTGGCTATGGATTAGAGCTTGGCTTATAACTTGTGCCGGTAACGCCATTAACCCCAGCTATAACTTATAAGTGTGGGAGAGCAATGTTCGAACTGTCGTCTTGCCTTTTTCAAAATACATCTCTACGATGTTGCCGGTGGGTGTGAGAAAAACGGAGACTACATAGCCCTCGGATGACTCGATAAGCAGCCAGTTATTCGCTTTGGCATACTTAAACAGGTCTTCGCTACTCGCAATGGAATGCATACAAAACCTCCTTGCTTAAAACGGTTAAGATTATAAATTGCCGGATGCCCCGTGGAAGGGAGAAATACCAAAATAGACAGGCTACTTTCTTAGTTATAGCCTGATTTAAAGGGTCGGCAGCCAGTTTTTTATTCCAGAGCTTTTCTAATTTCCTGGCTGATTTCCATGTAAGGGGTGGCCACTCTCATCGTGTCGATGGCTTCTTTATCTGGGCCGCTGGAAAGCATCAACTTTAATTTTACCTTGTCCAGTTTTTGTACCGAATCAAAGCTGCGTGCCAGAACCACCAGAGCGCATTCATTGGATTGGCTGTTCCACCATGAACACCTCGCCTCGTCGCATTCACAGGTGTTTTTCCGCACAAAGCCATCATCGGTGAGAGTTTTGCTCGAGAATTTCATAGGGCAACATAAAGTTTCTTTGGGCATTTCAATCTCCTTTCCCTGCAATTAGCATACCACTGCATTTTTATTATATACAAAACAAGCTAAAAAAATTAGCCGTGAGTCTATTTAGCTTCAGAAAGGCGCTGTTTGAGCAGGTCTATCTCGGGTACAGGACTGGGGTCGGTGCCGTAGAGCAGGGCCAGGTAATAGCTCACCCAGTCGCCCAACAGGACGAGTCCAAGTATATATGTGAGCGTATTGGTCCCTTCTATGTCGATATACTCGTGCGGTATGGCATGGCGGCTGAGCAGTTCACCTGTGATCTGATAGCGTATCAGTGTGCGCGGATGCAGGTCAGGACAGCGTAAAAGGACAACGAACATCTTTTCCTTCATATCCGATGGGAAGCTGTAGCCCAGCACAGCATTGTGGTTGAGCTCGGGCAGCACCTCGCAGAAGGCCCAGGCCTTGCTGTTCTCATTGATCTGCGTCTTCCATCTGCGGCCCACGTCAGAAAGGATGCCGGCAGAGTAGATAACAGGTATTTTGCTATGCAGAGTCAGTGCCAGTCTCTTGGCTTTGTTGGCAGACTGCGGAGAGCCCGGCTGCCATTTCTCGTTGAACTTTGTCAGTGCCTCGATGGCGCTCTCGACCTCGGCGGATTTGCCCCGGATAAGGCCGAGATTTTGCATAACGGCCAGCAGGGGTAGCAAACTATACCCCAGGGCTGCACGGGGCGGAGAAACGAAGTCTATGACGAAAACCGGCACATTGTGATCATGTGCCGGTGCAGTGAGTTTACCACCTGAGGAAAATACCAGCTTTTTGCAATCGCGGTCCAGGGCCTGATTAAAGCCGGAAAGGGTCTCTTCGGTATTACCTGAATAGCTGGATGCTATGACCAGGGTGTTGGCATCTATGAATTCGGGCAGATCATAATCACGATGGACGAATATCTGCGGCTTTTTCAGAGGTCCGACAGCGGCCTTGAGCAAGTCCCCGCCGATGGCCGAGCCGCCCATGCCCAGGATGACTATTTTATCAACGGTGGAATAGCTGGTTGGCAGGGTGAGCCGAACGGCTTTCTCCCAGGCACGGCGACATTGTGCGGGCAGGTCGAGGATAAGCTGCCCCATACCCGATTTATCAATGGCTGCGAATGAAGCTGGATCATCCAGATCGAACATTTTCATACCCCTGCCATCTCCTGACCGTATTGCAGCAGTCTCTGCACGTCTTCGGGGGTGCTGCTTTCTGCATAAATGCGTACCAGCGGCTCTGTACCCGAGAAGCGCAGCAAAAGCCATGAGCCGTCCTCCAGCTTATAGCGGAAACCATCGCGTGTATCCAGCTTGACCACCCTGCGCTGCAGGATGCTTTCAATGTTGCCCGAAGATAATTTAGACAATATCTGTTTTTTAGCCACCTCATCGAGGTATGAGTCAACGCGCTCGTAATAATGCGGCCCCACTTTTTTATAAATATCCTGCAGCAATTGCGTGGGCGTCTTTCCGGTACGGACTATGTAATCCAGCAGATAAAGCCCTGCGAGTATGCCGTCACGTTCGGGTATATGGCCGCGGAAACCGTAGCCTCCGCTTTCCTCACCGCCCAATAGAGCGTTTTCCTTCAGCATGATAGGGGCAACGTATTTAAACCCGACCTGGGTCTCGAAGACCGGCACGCTGTAAAGCTCGCCGATCTTATACAGCATATCTGTCGACGTCAGGGTTTTAACCAGAGCGCCGCGTTCCTTGCAGGTTTCCAGCAGATACATGGCCAGCAGTGCGAAGACCTCCTGCGTATTGCGGTAGCGGCCGTTCTCATCCACGAGGCCGATGCGGTCGGCATCGCCGTCGGTGGCAAAACCTGCTGCAGCGTTGTCCCTGATGACATGCCTGGCCAGCTTGCCGAGGTTCTTGCCAATCGGCTCCGGCTGAATGCCGGGGAAGAGCGGATTGCGCACGGTGTTGATCTCGTGGATCTGTATTTGTCCGCCCTCCAGCAGGTCCTTAAAAAACCCAATGCCCGCCCCGTACATGGAGTCCACCACTATCCGCATACTGTGTTTTTTTAGCTCTTCAAGGTCGATCAACTTTTTCACATGGCGGGAATATCCGGGGAAAGGATCATGGAAGGTAACGAGCTTTTTCCTGATGGCCTCTTTGATCTCCAGTCGCCTGACGTGGCCTTCTTCCAGCGTGTAATTGTTGGCATTCTTTTCAATGACCGAGATGACCTCGGGCGGAGCGCTGGCGCCGGCCTCGGTTTTGAACTTAAAGCCGTTATAGTTGCCCGGGTTATGGCTGGCCGTGATCATGATGCCGCCATCAGCTTTAAGTGCGGTTATGTTATAGCTGGTAACTGGCGTTGGTGATACTCTGGAAAGCAATATCGCCCTGATCCCGTTGCCGGCCAGCACCTCGGCGCAGGCCGAGGCAAAGTCCTCCGACGCGTAGCGTGTATCGTAGCCTATGACCACGCCGCTCTTATCTTTGTCAGATTCCTTTAAATAATCGGCCACACCCTGGGCACAAGCGCGCACGTTGTCGAAGGTAAAATCCTCGGCGATGATGGCGCGCCAGCCGTCGGTGCCGAACTTGATCGTGGAACTCATCTCGCCTAACTAAATCCCTGCCTCAGATTTCAATATTTTCGCCATATCGGTCTTTTCCCAGGGGAATTTGACATCTGTGCGGCCGAAGTGTCCGTAGGAGGCAGTAGGGCGATATATTGGCCTGCGCAGGTCGAAATATTCAATGATGGCCGCCGGACGCAGATCGAAATGCTTGTTGATAAGCTTGAGTATGACGCTGTCGGGAATCTTGCCCGTGCCGAATGTCTCGATAGAGACGGAGAGCGGATGTGCCACACCGATGGAGTAGGCCACCTGTAACTCCAGCCTGTCTGCCAGGCCTGCGGCCACGCAGTTTTTGGCAACGTAACGTGCCATGTAGGAGGCGGAGCGGTCGACCTTGGTGGGATCCTTGCCGGAAAAAGCGCCACCGCCGTGGCGGGCAAAGCCGCCGTAGGTATCCACCAGCAGCTTGCGGCCGGTGAAGCCCGTATCCGAGACGGGGCCGCCAACCTCAAACCTGCCGGCGGTGTTGACATAGATTTTGGTGTTCTTATCCATCATATCGGCGGGTATGACAGGCCTGATCACTTTCGCGATGATATCATTCCTGATGGTGTCATTATCCGGATCGGGGTCATGGTGGGCGCCGATAACAATAGCCTCGATCCTGTGGGGCCTGCCGTGCCTATACTCCACAGTCACCTGCGACTTACCATCCGGGCGCAGATATGGAATAGCCTTATTTTTACGCACCTGTGCCAACCTGTAACTAAGTCCGTGTGCGAGGGCGATGGGGAGAGGCATAAACTCCTTTGTTTCGTTGCAGGCATAGCCGAACATCATGCCCTGGTCACCGGCACCGACCAGGTCATACTTGTTGACCTTCTTCTTGCTGCGGCCCTCCAGCGCCCTGCTGACGCCTGCATTGATGTCAGGGGACTGTTTTTTGATTGAGACCAGCGTGGCCAGGCTTCGGTAATCGAACTGGTACTCCGGCCTGATATAGCCGGCATCTCTGACCACCTCCCTGATGATATCCGGTATCTCAACGTATGTTTTGGTCGTGATCTCGCCCAGCACTACAACAAGGCCTATGGTAACGGCCGTTTCACAGGCCACCCTCGACTGGGGATCGTCCTTTATCATAGCATCGAGAACAGCGTCGGAGATCTGGTCACAAAGTTTGTCGGGGTGCCCTTCCGTGACGGACTCCGACGTAAAGAAATACCTGGGCGATTGCATAAAGGTGTTTGCCATATCAGCTCCTCGGGTTAGGTCCCTTCTTCCCAGCTATTCATATATTTTTCCTGCTCCTGTGTGAGCTTATCGATGGAGATGTTCATTGATTTCAGCTTGAGCCTGCCGACCTCTGCATCTATTCTGGCAGGGACTTCATGCACTACAGGATCAAGCTCGCCTCTGTTCTTGAGCAGGTATTCCAGGCAGAGTGCCTGGTTAGCGAAGCTCATATCCATAACGCTGGCCGGATGTCCTTCGGCAGCGGCCAGGTTGATCAGACGGCCTTCTCCCAGCAGATAAATACGTCGCCTGTCGGCCAGGATATATTCATCTACGAAAGGCCTGATACGGCGTTTGGTCTCGGCCA
>DFZI01000066.1:12103-31607 GCA_002383665.1 Dehalococcoidia bacterium UBA4060 | reverse complement strand
ACGTCGCCGATTTTGGCGGCGTTGAGCAGGGGCATAACATTGAAGCCGTCCATAGCGGCCTCCAGCGCCTTGATGGGGTCGATCTCGGTCACAATCACCCCGGCTCCCATGCCCTGGGCACGGCGGGCGACTCCCCTGCCACAGTAGCCATAGCCACAGACGACGACATGCTTGCCCGCCCACAGGATATTGGTGGCGCGTGTGATGCCATCGATCGTGCTCTGGCCGGTGCCGTAATGATTATCGAAGAAATGCTTGGTCCTGGCATTGTTGACGGCGATGATAGGGTATTTCAGTTTTTTGGCCCTGGCCATATTGGTCAGCCGGTGGACTCCGGTGGTGGTCTCCTCGGTGCCGCCGATGACGCCGGACAGCAATACCGGTTTATCGGTATGGATGGTGCTGACGAGGTCGGCGCCGTCATCGATGGTAAGCTGTGGCTTATGGGCCAGCGCTGCTTCGATATGTGAATAGTATGTTTTGTTGTCCTCGCCCCTGATGCAGAACATGGGGAAGCCCATCTTGACCAGCGCGGCTGCCACATCATCCTGAGTACTGAGCGGGTTGGAAGCACACAGCACAAGATCAGCGCCGCCTGCCCGCAGGGTCAATGCCAGGTTGGCCGTCTCGGTAGTGATATGCAGGCAGCCAGAGATCCTGACACCCTTGAGCGGCTTCTCCTCGGTGAAACGGGCCTGTATTAGCTTGAGCACAGGCATCTGGTAGCCGGCCCACTCGATGCGCAACTTGCCTTCATTCGCCAATCCGATATCTTTGATATCGTAATTCATAGTTGTGTTAACCTCTCCAGAATCAGTGCATTGAGATTATCTGTACGTTGAGCGGTGTCGATTATGAGATGGTTTATATCCGGGAATTCGGTTATTTCCTCGAAGTCTTTTTTCATATCGCCAAATATCTCCCACCGTCCATCTGAGACCGAATCCTCCGCCTGCCTNNNNGCATCCATTATAACAGATTTTCCGCGCTTTAACCTCTCGCTGCCCCGCCTGAACAGTTCCTGGTAGGTTTTCTGCGTTGACTCAGCACTATACAGGCCGGTGTCGAATTTGTCGTAGTGGCGCTCGGTCAGCGGCCTGCCCGCCATTTGTTTGCGGATGACGTCGGAGGATAGTATATCATAATCAAGGGCGCGGCCGATTTTACCGGCTACAGTTGTTTTGCCTGTCCCAATCAGACCGGTGACTATGATCAGGCAAGGCGTTCTATTGGCATACTTGCAGGCCAGGTTGAAGTAGAGTCGGGCCTCATTGCGCAGGGATTCCTTATCCTTCAGGTAGGGGTCATCATACTTGAAGCAGGCCACCTTCCCTCTCACGTAGGCAAGGTAACATTTGTAGTAATCGAGAAGCTGCCCCACGCCTCTATCGCTGCTGGCTTCTATATAGGCCTCGACGAAGGTTCTGGACAGATCAGCCCTGCCGTAGCGGTCGATGTCCATGGCCAGGAAGGAGATCTCGGAGGCCACATCGCAGTAGCGGAAGCGGTCATTAAACTCGATGCAATCGTAGATATAAATATCATCTGCGTCGAAGCAAACATGCTGGGCATGCAGATCTCCATGGCAGTCCCTCACCCTACCCGTGGCAGCCCGCTGGCGGAAGAGTTCTTTATTCTCCTCGATAAACCGCCAGCTCTGCTCTTTAATAAGTGTGTAAACCCGCGGGGGGATGATACTGCCGACATATTTCTCGGTCTGGTCGAAGTTCTCCCTGGCGTTGGTCATGATGGCCTCGGGGCTGCCGAAGCGGCTGATCTCTCCGGTGGTGGCGGCATGGCTGTGGAAGTCGGCCAACTTAAGTGCCACCTGCTTGAGCATATCCGGCGTCACCCCATCGGCAGGCAGCAGTACGTCCATCATGCGATCGCGGGGAAGAGTTTTCATCCAGACCGCGTATTCGATGATATTGTCGGTGCCCCCCAGTTGAAAGCCGCCATCCATCTCGCTGATGGGCACGACGGCGAGGTAGGCGCCCGGACTGAGGCGGCGGTTGAGCTCCAGCTCCTGCCGGCAGAATCTCTCGCGCTGTTCCAGCGTGGTGTAGTCGAGGTAGCCGAGATTGACCGGCTTCTTGGTCTTGTAGGTATAATCACCGGCGATAAAAATGAAGGACATCTGGGTTTGCAGCAGTTCAACCGCAGCAGGCCTGTGGGGGTAAGCTTCCGGCCTGAGCAGTGCCTGCACATAGGGAGGCAGAGCGGACAACATAGCAGGTTATTGTATCAGTTTTAGCGCAGGGTCGATAAGCAGTCACCCGGAATATCGTTATTGTGACATCCTCTGGTGATAAGGTAAGATTGTGGCCTTTTTCACCTCGTGCCCATTGAGACTTGATACTAAAGCTTCAAACTGCTTTAACGATCTGATTTGTTGATAAGTCTCTTTGGTTGCTTTACCATCTGCAAACTCCTTTGCTATTTTCCGTGCATGTTTTTCAGCAGTACAGCAGAAGGCCATATGAAAGGCTGTATTCTGGAAAGCGAGCGGAGAAAAAATTCAGACACAGTCAATTTTGTTTCTTCAATTGGTAAATCCCGTAAAGGGTGGTGCCGGCTTTTGCCAGGTCGATGTAAATAATTATCTCTCCTTTATTGCTCGAACAAATCGGATATCTATATGATTTCCTATCGTAAAATTGTCCTAAGACTAACGGCTAAAATCGTTAGCCACTTTATTTATCCTGTTTGTCCGCTAAAGCCTGCCCAAAATAAGTACACGGTTACGGAGCCGTCTGTCTGAAAACCGCGAGCAGGTTAGAGCACGTGCTCCTAACGGTGATTTTATTAATAGAAACGGATTAAAAGGAAAGAAGTTTAGGACTTAATAATCCGGCTAAATGTGAGGCTGCCACAGGGTAGCATCTCAGTAGCGGGGGCAGGTCATTAAGCAATATCATCCTGGTTATATTAAAATATCAATGGAGGTGTGGCTATGGCTTTTAAAAACATACTTGTTCCTTTGAATGGCTCTGAACTATCAGAGAAGGCTCTCCCATATGCTAAAAGCATCGCAAAACTTAAAAAAAGCAAGCTGGTTCTTTTTGCCGTCAGCTTGACCATTTTTACGGAAAGACGGGATCGCCTGTTCACATCTTATCTGGAAGTCACTGCTGAAGAGCTCAATGCAGAGGGAATAAAAACTATTTCCGCTACGAGTTATGGAGACGTGGCCAAAGAAATAGTGCAGTATGCCAATAGTAACAAGGTTGACTTGATTGTGATGGCAACTCACGGTTATTCAAAAGCTAAAAAATGGATGTTTGGGAGTGTAACTCAGAAAGTTCTCTATGGCACTGAAATCCCGGTTCTGTTAATAAAACCGACATCCCCTGCAATTTCAGGAGGATTTAACAGGATATTAGTTCCTGTTGATGGCTCCCCTTTCTCAGAAGCTACTTTACCGTATGCTGTAGAGTTAGTTAAGAAAACAGATAAAGAGATCCTGCTTCTCCATGTTTGTGAACCACCCATCGTGCCATCATATGGATTGAAACCGATCAATCCGACATGGAAGAAATACCGCGATGATATCTGGGAAGAGAAGGAGAAAATGGCAACAACCTATTTAGCGGAAAAGTTAGATGAGCTGAAGAAAAATCGGATCAAGGCAAGTTCCAGAATTGTAAAAGCTCAAAGCGGGGAAGTTGTAAAAACAATCATGCAAGTATCCAAAGAAGAGGATATTGATTTGATAGCGGTTGCTACCCAGGGACAAACCGGTGTCAATCGAAGAGTATATGGCAGTGTCGCCAATAGAATTGTTGAGGAAATATCATTGCCTATTCTACTTGTGCGTCCGGCATCTTCGACACCACTACATCCTCCTCAAAATCTCCTTGATGATATCTGGCAAAGCTACATTGGCAGCAAAGTGTGAACTACCTGAGTAGATCGCCGCTGGCCAACCTGTCCATCCAATCGATGGACTTCAACTGCTTTTCCAGGATGTATTTGATGTTGTCGCGCATGAGGATTTTCAGCTCGCGGGCCAGATCGGGGTTGATCCTGACACGGCTGGCGCTGGCGAAGTCGTTGTTGAGCCAGAAGCGCAGCACCTTGAGGGCGTTGACTGAGATGGCACGTGCGGCCATATCGAGGTCGCCGCAGGAGCGGCATAAGACTCCGCCCTGGGCGGGGCTGAAGTAGTTCGCCTCCGGAAGCAGCTCATGGTTGCAGTTGGCGCACCTCTGGAGCTGGGGGCGGTAGCCCTCACGGTCCAGAATCCTCAGCTCGAAATAGCGTACAATGCGCTCGCCGTTCTCTGACGATGCCAGCTCCTGCAGTGTGTTGAGAAGAAGCTCAAATAGCTCACGGTCTTCCACGCCGTCCTCGGTGAAGGTGTCCACCAGCTCCGAGAGGTAGAATCCGCATGACATCAGCTCGAGGCTTTCGCGCAGAGGAAGGAAGGTATCGATAGCCTGGGCCTGGGTGACGATATCCAGGTTGCGGCCGCGGGCCAGCATAAGGCGGCTATAGGTGAGCAGCTCCACGTTGCCTCCAAGCTTGCTGCCGGGCCGCAGGGCACCTTTGGCAATCGCCCTCACCTTGCCGTAGTCGGCGGTGAAGAGTGTGAGCAGCCGGTCAGCTTCGGCGAACTTGTGCCGTTTGATGATGATGGCGTCTATCTGGTAGGAACGCGATGCCATAAGAAAGCTTATTACATCTCCTGCCGGCCCTCAAGTGCGCGGCTGAGGGTCACGTCATCGGCGTATTCAAGGTCGCCGCCGAAGGGCAAGCCTCTGGCCAGGCGTGTGATCCTGATCCCGAGAGGGGAGATGAGGCGCTGAATGTAGAGCGAGGTAGCCTCCCCTTCGGCATTGGGATTGGTGGCAAGTATGACCTCCACCACACTGCCTTCGCTCAGCCGGTCAAGCAGCTCGCGGATATGCAGGTCCTCCGGCTTGATGCCGTCGCCGGGCGAGATCACGCCATGCAGGACGTGGTAAAGGCCGTAGTATTTCCTGGTGCGTTCGAGTGGCATGATATCGATGGGCTCTTCGACCACACAGATGCGCGTCCGGTCACGCGAATCGTCGGCGCAGATGCTGCAGGGATCAGAGTCGGTAATATTCAGGCAGGTCGAGCAGAGCTTGAGATTTTCCTTGATGGCAATAATGGCCTCAGCCAGGTCACGTGCCTTTTCGGGAGGAGATTGTAAAAGATGATAGGCCAGGCGTTGGGCGCTCTTAGGCCCGATGCCAGGCAGCTTATTAAACTCCTGGATCAGACGTGAAATAGGCCTGGCGGCAGACAGGAAATCAGGGTTCAACTAGGCCTCCTACATAAGTCCGGGTATCTTAAGACCGCCGGTCAGCTTGCTCATGCTCTGGGCGGCCATCTCCTGCGATTTCTGCACGGCTTCGTTGCAGGCCGCCAGCACCAGGTCCTGGAGGAACTCGACTTCCTCGGGGTTGACCACCTCAGGCGAGATCTCCACCGACTGGAACTGCTGGTGACCATTGATCACGATCTTGATAGCGCCGCCGCCGGCTGTGACTTCGACCGTGGCCTTGCCCAGCTCCTCCTGGGCCTTCATCATTTTGGCCTGAAGCTCCTGGATCTGGCGCATGTTAAACTGGCTCATTTTTTCTCCGTCTCCTCATTTTCTTGGATAATCCGCGCTCCCATGTTCAGGGCAGCTTCGACAAGATGGTTGCTGCCGGCCGGTTTCAGCTCCGATTTTTGCCCCTGTTGAATTAAAATGCAGTTAACTGTATAGGTATGCCCGAAGACCTCTTTGAGCTTCTTCTCTATAAGGTGGAGGTATTTGCGGTTATCAATATAGTTCTTGTGGAACTCATGATAGAACCCCAGCACCAGCACGTCGCCCCTGATCTCGACTGGCTCGCAGGCATAGCGCAGGCGGGCATCCAGATTACCACCTGAGCCCTCGCCGCGCATGGAGTTGATGAAAGTCTTCCAGTTCTGCTTGATGAATTCAAGATCGCCGGGGTCATCCAACTTGAGTGGTAAAACAGGCTTTTCCTCTTTATCTTCAGGCGGCTCGCTGAACCCGGCCTGCTGTGCTTGTGCAGCTTGATTGGGAATTATTGTTTCCGGGCCGGGTGTCCTGCTTACCAGGCTGGACGGACGTGCTGCCTCAGCCGGCCCGCCGGTCCTCGCGGTAGTCGTTGTGCTGCGGATGCCGCCCCGGTCGCCGTGTGAAGGCTGTTCGGCGGTCTTTTCCTTGCTGCTGGCAGAGATAACGCTCTCGACCATAGCCAGCTCCAGCGGCAGCGGCGAGAAAGTGTCCATGCGCATATCAATGCTGCTGAAAAGCTTGACGGTGTTGAGCAGGTAATCAAGCGTGGCTCCGCCTGCCAGCTTCTGTATCTCGGCCAGATCGTCGGTAGTGGCATCTATCATATCGGCTGAGCCGGACTTGGCCAGCAGCAGTTGCCGCAGATAGTCCACCAGCTCCCTGTTGAACTGGCGCAGGTCAATCCCGTCGTTGGCTACGGCATTGATCACCTTCAGGCCGGAGGAGACATCCCTGGCTATGATGTGGCCTGCCAGCTCATGGATGCGCAGATCTCCGCTGATACCTAGCATGGAGCGGGCCTGCTCCAGCCGGATGTCCATGCCGTAGTAGGTGATAAGCTGTTCCAACAGGTTGGTGGCATCCCGCAGGCTGCCGGTGGAGATTCTGGCGATCAGCTTGAGCACCTCCGGGTCTACCTTCACGCCTTCCTGCTGACAGATGTGAGCGAGACGGGAGACGACTGCGCCGGAAGACAGGCGGTGGAAATCGAAGCGCTGGCAGCGAGATGTGATGGTTGAAATGATCTTATGCGGGTCTGTGGTGGCCAGGATAAAAATCACGTGGGGTGGCGGCTCCTCCAGGGTTTTAAGGAAGGCATTGGCGCCCTCCCTGGTTATCATGTGAACCTCATCGATAATATAGACCTTGTAGCGCAGGAAGTTGGGGGAGTAATTGACGCGCTCTTTGAGCTCATTCATATCGTCGATGCCGCGGTTGCTGGCCTCGTCAATCTCGATAATATCGAGGGCGCTGCCCTTATTTATGACTGCGCAGGAATCACATTTATTGCAGGGCTCTCCATCAATGGGGGACTGGCAGTTGACCGCCTTGGCAAAGATGCGGGCGGTAGAGGTCTTGCCACTGCCGCGTGGCCCGCAGAAGAGGTAGGCATGAGCGATGCGGTTGCCCCTGATGGCATTGCGCAGGGTCTGGATGACGTGTTCCTGCCCCACTACCTCTGAGAATGATTGGGGCCGCCATTTGCGATAGAAGACCTGAGAACTCATAGTGCAGTTATTATACCCCAACCCCTCGGCAGGCGGTAAAGGCCAGGATGACAGGGGGCAGAATTGATGTAAACATTGCTGTTGAACTTGCTTGCTGATATGCGATATGATATATCCGCATAGCAGTTTCCGCTGAAGAGAAAATAAAGTGTGCGGGTGAATCAATAATTGCAATAAATTGCTCAGATAAAAATATTAAAGGGAGGCGTCAATTGGGAATGAAACGATTACCGGCACTGATTAGTATCATTTGCTTGATAACATTAATAGCTGCGGCCTTGCCCGTCCTGGCTGGATGCGGGCCGGCTCCGTCGGAAAAGATACGGGTTGGCATAACCCAAATAATCACCCATCCTGCTCTGGATGCCAATCGCCAGGGTTTTATTGACCAGATGGCGGAGGAGGGCTTTGTGGAAGGGAAGAATATAGCGTATGACTTCCGCAATCCTGAGGGTGACATGACGTTAGCGGCCTCTATCGCTCAGAAATTTGTTCTGGATAAGGTGGATCTCATCCTTGCCATAGCCACTCAAACCGCTCAGGCCTGTGCCAAGGCGACTGAGAATGCAAATATACCGGTTGTCTTTGGCTCGGTAACCGACCCCGTAGCGGCTGGCTTAGTGGAAAGCTGGGATAAGCCCGGTAGCAATGTAACGGGCATCAGTGATTGGGCTGATGTGCCCACTCAAGTGAAGCTGATTACAGACATTGTGCCCAATGTTAAGAGGTTAGGGGTAATTTATAATGCTGGTGAGGTGAACTCCAAGGTGCAGGTGGATGAGCTCAAGAAGTGCGCTACGGCTCTGGGCATTGAGAAGGTTGTCGAGGCTGTAGCAGCGACCACAGCCGATGTGATGACCGCAGCGCAATCGCTTGTGGGACGTGTTGACGCCATCTGGGTTCCTACTGATAATACCGTGGTATCAGCCTTTGAGGCAGTGGTCAAGATGTGTGAGACCAATAAGATACCACTCTTTGCTGCCGATGTGGCCACGGTGGAGAGGGGGGCAATTGCCACTCCTGGCATTGATTACTATCAATTGGGCAGGGAATGTGGACAGGTTGCAGCACGTATCCTGCAAGGCAAAAGCCCGGCTGAAATCCCGGTTAAGCGGGTTGATATGACGAAGCTGTATATGAACCCGTCAGCGGCGGAAAGGATGGGTATAACTATCCCTCAGTCCGTGCTGGGTCGAGCTACGGATATCGTGGGCAAGTAGGCTATCTCCAACCAGCCGGCGGCACGTAATCTTATCAATCTGAGGATTTTATGTTATTATGAGCAACGTTTGAGGAGGGGATTCCGGCAAAGTCGGAATCAGCCGGTGTTGACCTTTCCTCCAATAAATAACGCAATTTGAATTGAACCGCAGATGCTTTTTGACGTCCAGGCCCGGCCGCGGAGACAGCAGTGGATACCATAGCAAGCGTCCTGAGTGTATCCTTATATGAAGGGTTGGTCTTTGGTCTCGTTACCATAGGTGTATATCTAACCTTTCGCTTCCTTACCTTCCCCGATCTCAGTGTGGATAGCACTTTTACTCTGGGGGGCGCTATAGCTGGCGTGCTGATCGTTAATGGGGTCAATCCTTTTGTAGCCACGCTGGGCGCTTTTGCCGGAGGGCTGTGCGCCGGCCTGGTCACGGGATTTCTCAATACCGAGCTCAGAATCAGTGCCTTGCTCGCCGGCATCCTCATGATGGTGGGGTTGTATTCGGTCAATCTGAGGATAATGGGCGGTGCCAACGTCCCGCTGCTGCGCGAGGTAAACAGCTTTGATGTAGTGGCCGGGCTGTTGGGTCTTGGGGGTGGGATGGTTTCATCCATCATCTTCGTGGCGCTGGTAGTTTTAGTTTTCTTTCTGATATTGAACTGGTTCTTGCGGACTGAGATCGGGCTGGCTTTGCGGGCCACTGGCGACAGTGAGCAGATGGTACGCAGCCTGGGTACCGATACCAATAAAACGGTGTTGTTGGGTTGCGCTCTTTCTAACGGGCTGGTTGCTCTGGCTGGAGCTCTGGTAGCTCAAAACCAAGGGTTCAGTGATGTAGGCATGGGGATTGGCATGATTGTGATGGGGCTGGCAGCGGTGATAATCGGTGAAGGGCTATTTCATCCTAAGGGAATTGCGCCTATCCTGCTGGCTTGCCTGGGGGGCACCTTTGTCTATCGTCTGTTCCTGACCATTGCCCTCAGACTGGGCATGCCGCCAGGAGATTTGAAGCTGGTCACTGCCCTGCTGGTGATTGTGGTCCTGGCCATCCCCTATGTGCAGAAAAGGCTACGCCATGAGTGGATGCCACCGGCACAGAGATTGTGAAAGGACAGGCGATGGACGCAACTGAAAATAACATTGTACTTCAACTGAGAAAGGTACGAAAAATATTTGCCCGGGACTCCGTCGATAAAATTATCGCCTTGAATGGAGTCGATTTGGATGTCTATGACCGGGATTTTGTCACCGTCATCGGCAGCAATGGGGCAGGGAAATCCACGTTGCTCAATATTGTCGCCGGCGTCTTTCCGCCCGAAAGGGGCGGCATGGTTATTATTAAAGGCCATGATGTCACTAACCTTCCTGAGCATAAACGGGCGGCCTATGTGGGCAGAGTATGGCAGGAGCCTGCGGTGGGAACTGCAGGCAAGCTAACGATTGAGGAAAATCTCTGTCTGGCTCTATTACGCAAGCATCCCAGGGGGCTAAGCAGTGCCATTGACAAACAGCGCCGGCAGCAATTCCGTGAGCAATTGGCCTCGCTCGGGCTTGGCCTGGAGGACAGGCTAAATACACCGGTGAAGAACCTTTCCGGTGGGCAAAGGCAGGCTCTGGCGCTGGTGATGGCGACCATCGGTAATCCTGCTATATTGCTGCTGGATGAGCATGTGGCCACCCTTGACCCCAGAACTGCTCAAACGGTACTGCAACTGACCGCTGAGATTGTACACCGAGAGCAGATGGCAGCGATCATGGTCACCCACAATATGGAGGTTGCCCTGCGCTATGGCAAAAGGTTAGTCATGATGCACAAGGGGAGAATTGTCGTGGATATAGGTGAGACAGATAAGAAGGCCCTCACTGTCACTGACCTGATAGCTGCCTTTGAACAGGCCGCCGGGGAGAAATTCCTGGATGATACGATCCTACTGAGCAGCCAGGAGTGAGGTTTTATTTAGTGTCTAATTCTCTAAATTCCTTTCATAATCAGTGCTTTTGAAATATCCGAAAGCTCTGCTGTTTTTATGGAACCTGTTTCAGGGACTGGATGTTAGCTTAGTGGTAGTCGCAGGCTTTGTAGCATCTTTTTGTGGGGTTGAGCTAAATATTCCTCTCCATCACAAAATGCTCAATACCCACTTCCCGGAAAGGTCTGCCCACCGTTTTGTAGCCACAGGCTTTATAGAACCCGATGGCATCGTGCTGGGCATGTAAAATCACCTTTGCAACCTGCCTCCTCTTCAGCTCCTCAATCAGAAAGGACATGATACCCCTTCCCACACCCTTACCACGGAAAGGCTTCAGGACGGCCATCCTCTCCAGCTTGGCCTGTTTATCTGCCACAAATCGGACCCTGGCCGTGCCTATAACCTGCTCCCCATCCCTGGCTATAATGTGCACTGCCTTATCATCCCACCCGTCGAACACCTGGTCTTCCGGAATGCCCTGCTCCTCCGTGAACACCTGCCTCCTCACCTCAAAGGCATCCTTAAGCTCACTCTTATTTTTGATCAGCTTATACGTATATTCTGCCATAATGATGCAGCCACTGCTATAATTATATCATTCCGGAGCTTTACAGAGTCCAAATCCGGGCTGAGGCCACACGCCATATTAAAGAAGCTGTCGGGGCCTATAGCGAGGCTCTGCGTGTAAATAGCCTTCCTGTACCCACAGAACCAGGCAAAGATATTGCGGAGATCGAGGGCGCTGTTTGGTGAGTAATTTGCACTGCCAAAGACTCCTATTACTACATTGGAAGCACATTTTATTACACAAGATGGGCGTGCTGTGATATAATCAACGCTTATAGTTTAGAGAGTTTTACGTATTACAGGAGTAAGGCATTGGACACTGAAACAAAGTCGACAATAATGAAGACCTATGCACTGCATGAGAATGACACCGGCTCTTCTGATGTGCAGATAGCCGTGCTGACCGAAAGGATAAACCAGTTATCAGGCCATTTGAAGGCTTATCCCCATGACCAGACTACCCGCCGTGCCCTTCTCAAGCTCATCGGCCGACGCAGGCGACTGCTGGCTTATCTGAGCAAAGAAGATATCAATCGTTACAGAAATCTTATAGGCAAGCTCGGTTTGCGTAAATAAGAAATAAAAATATAAGAAGGTTTAGAAATGTCCCAGGTTTTTACAGTTAATATAGGGGACAGTGACCTTATCATCGAAACCGGAAAGCTTGCACAGCAGGCTAACAGCTCTGTTACTGTGAGGTATGGTGATACGGTCGTACTGGTGACCGCCTGTATTAGTGAAGAAGTCAAGGAGAGCAGCGATTTTCTCCGTCTTACAGTTGATTTTGAGGAACGCCACTATGCGGTCGGCAAGATCCCCGGAAGCTTTTTAAGGCGTGAAGGACGTCCCGGCGAGCAGGCAACTTTGGCTGCCCGTCTCTGCGACCGATCGATCAGGCCCCTCTTTCTCAAGAGCCTGCCCAACGAGATACAGGTCGTGGTGACCGTGCTCTCCACCGACCAGGAAAACGATCCTGATATTTTGGGGGTGATAGGTGCTTCAGCCGCACTGTCCATCTCCAGCATCCCCTTCTCAGGCCCCATCGGCGCTACACGTGTGGGTTATATTGATGGCAAATATGTGATTAATCCTCTGCTCACGCAGATGGATGAGAGCCTGCTCGACCTGGTTGTGGCCAGCTCCGGCGAGAATATCGTGATGGTCGAGGCCGGCTGCAAGGAGATAGCAGCCGATATCTACCTTGAGGCTGTCAGGCTGGCCCATGAGGAAAACCAGAAGATCATCAAACTGCAAAACGAAATGTGCACTGCTGTGGGCAAGCCCAAGCGCGAGGTCAGCAGCGGCTCTAACACCGACCTTATTGCCACCCTTTACAGCGATTACAATGAGAAAATCTACAGGGCTATGGATACGTCTGACAGGAGCAAGCGGCAGGCTGATCTGGCTGCGATTGAAGTCGAGGCCAGAGGAAGGCTGAAAGATACTTATGCCGAGGCGGATATCCATCTGGCGCTGGATGAGGTGCAGAAAAAGGTGGCACGCAAGAAGATAATTACCGCGCACAAGCACCTGGATGGGCGTGAGCTCACTCAGATACGTCCCTTGAGCGCGGAGGTGGGACTGCTACCCCGTACGCACGGATCAGGGCTTTTCCAGCGCGGACAGACGCAGGTTTTAACCATCACCACCCTGGGATCAATGGCTGAAGGTCAGACCGTTGACGACCTGGGGCTGGAAGATGTGCGTCATTTCATGCACCACTATAATTTCCCGCCCTTCTCGACCGGCGAGGTTAAGAGGCTGGGATCGGTGGGACGCAGGGAGATTGGACATGGCGCCCTTGCGCATAAGGCCCTTCTGCCGGTCATACCTGACGAGGAGTCTTTCAGCTATACGATCAGGTTAGTTTCCGAGGTGCTCAGCTCTAATGGTAGCACTTCCATGGGCAGCGTCTGTGCATCCACACTGTCGCTGATGGATGCCGGCGTGCCGATCAAGGCACCCGTGGTGGGCATCGCCATGGGCCTGGTCACTGACAAGGAAAATCCTGACAACTATGTGGTGTTGACCGATATTGAGGGCATGGAAGATTTCTACGGTGACATGGACTACAAGGTGGCAGGCACTTTGAGTGGGATCACCGCCATCCAGCTTGATATCAAATTACAGGGCATACATCATGATATCCTGGCCAAGGCCACTCTGCAGGCCCTTGAAGCGCACAAGGTGATCTTGGAGGTGATCAAGGCAGCCATACCTGGCGTAAGGCCCAACCTGAGCAAGTATGCACCCAGGATGTACCGCATCACCATAGATCCGAACAAGATAGGGCAACTGATCGGCCCGGGCGGCAAGAATATCAAGGCTATTATTGAAGAGACCAAGACGACTATTGATGTTTCCAATGATGGCACAGTGGTGATCGGCGCGACCAGTGAGGAACAGGCACAGGCGGCTATACACAAGGTAGAAAGCCTCACGCAGGACGTTGAGGTCGGTGCAATTTATACCGGCAAGGTAACACGCCTCCAGAACTTCGGTGCTTTCGTTGAAGTCCTTCCCGGCAAGGAAGGACTTGTGCACATAAGCGAGCTGGCAGACCATCACGTGGCCAGAGTTGAAGATGTGGTCAAGGTCGGTGATGAGATCATGGTCAAAGTTACCGAGATCGACCGGATGGGCCGCATCAACCTTTCACGCAAGGCCGTTTTCACCGGCGAGTCTTCGTCTCCCGCACCTGTGGGTGAGGACAGGCATTCACCCCCTCCCCGGCGGCCCGGTGGATTCAGTGGCGGTCATAGCAAAGCCCCGAGGGAAGAACACCGCGGCCATCCGCACAGGAAAAATTAGAAGCGGGACCGGTTTTTGAATAACTAAGCGAGGTTGTAGCATGTCACAGATCAAGGTAGCGGTCAACGGTGCCTTAGGAAGGATGGGAGAGCAGGTGGTGAGCGCCGTAGTAGCTGATCCCGACCTTATCTTAACGTGTGCCTCCGATATCAGGGCGGATAAAGGAAATATATCAGTCCAGGGCTATGACAACCGGGTGCCTCTGTATCCGGATCTGGCGACGCTGATAGAGATGCACCATCCGGACGTGGTGGTTGATTTTACGGTGGCAGGTGCTGCCCTCGGCTCGGCCAGGCTGGCGCTCAAGAATGGATCACATCTGGTCATGGGCACAACCGGGCTGAAAGAAGCCGATCTCAAGGAGATTGGTGAGCTGGCCGAACGATATAAAAAAGGTGCTGTGGTAGCACCCAACTTTGCCATAGGTGCGGTGATAATGATGCACATGGCAAGTATCGCAGCCAGATATTTCGATAATGCCGAGATCATCGAGATGCATCATGACAGGAAGGCCGATGCCCCATCGGGCACGGCGCTGGCGACTGCCGATGCCATGCTTGAAGCCAGGGGCAAGCCTTTCAAATATCCTCGAACGGAGAAGGAGACACTGCGAGGCACACGCGGCGGTCAGAAGGATGGTGTAGCCATACATAGCGTGCGGCTGCCCGGCCCGGTCGCCAGCCAGGAAGTTATTTTCGGAACACTGGGGCAGACGCTCACGATCAGGCATGATACATTCAGCAGGGAGAGCTATATGCCGGGTGTGATACTCGCCATCAAAGAGGTGGTCAAGCTCCAGGGACTGGTTGTGGGTCTGCATTCACTTCTAAATCTGGGAGAGAATAATGGATAATGGATACAATGTAGCGATCGTCGGCGCCACCGGCATGGTTGGACAGGAGTTTATCAAAGTGCTCCTGCAGAGAAAATTCCCGGCAAAAAATATAGAACTGTATGCTTCCGATCGCTCGGCAGGCAGGATGATGTTTGTCGGCCACCAGGAGGTCACGGTCAAAGAGACGGTAAGCGATTCTTTCGATAACATTGACATAGCGCTTTTCTCCGCCGGCGCGGATATTAGCAAGCATTTTGCCCCCATTGCAGCCAGGGCAGGGGCACTGGTCGTGGATAACAGCGCCGCCTGGCGGATGGATCCGCGTGTGCCGCTGGTAGTGCCGGAAATTAACGCTGAAGATATTAAGAAGCACAGAGGTATCATCGCCAACCCCAATTGCTCTACAATACAGATGGTAATGGCACTTTACCCGCTTCACAGGGTCAACCCGATCAAACGCATCGTGGTCGCAACCTACCAATCTGTGTCGGGCACGGGACTTGCCGCCGTGGAGGAGCTGACCAAGCAGGCCAAGACCGTGCTGGAAGGCGGCAATGTTGTCCCTCACGTCTACGCGCACCAGATCGCCTTCAACCTGCTGCCCGAGATCGATGTGTTCCTTGAGAACGGCTATACCAAGGAAGAATGGAAGATGCTGGAAGAGACCCGTAAGATTATGCATGCTGATAATATTGCAGTCTCGGCCACCTGTGTGAGGGTACCAGTTTTCATCAGCCATAGCGAAGCAATCCATATTGAATTTACCGAGTATATGTCACCGGAAGAGGCCAGGTCTATTTTGAGCAAGGCCCCCGGGATAAAAGTGCTGGATGATCCCAATGTCAGCCTTTACCCGCAGCCATGGCTGGCCGCTGGCACCGACGACGTTTATGTCGGGCGGATACGCTCGGATGCATCATATCTTAACGGGCTGGTGATGTGGGTGGTTGCTGACAACATCCGCAAAGGCGCTGCCCTCAATGCGGTCCAGATCGCCGAGGAGGCCGTAAAAAATAGCTGGATCAAGCCAGCTAAACAGGGGGAGAGATGAACAAGTTCGGGCGTCTGTTAACTGCTATGGTCACTCCCTTTGATGAGAAGGGGCGGGTAGATTATGACCAAGCTAAGAAGCTGGCCCTGGCGCTGCTAACTTCGGGAAGCGATGGGCTTGTAGTAAGCGGTACGACCGGTGAAAGCCCAACTCTCACTACCGAGGAGAAGCTGCGCCTTTTTGCCGAGATAAAATCGACCGCAGGCAAGGCTGCCATGATTGTGGCAGGGACGGGCAACTACAACACACAGGAGAGCATAAATTTGACCCTCGAAGCTGAGAAAACGGGAGTGGATGCCTGCCTGCTGACTGTGCCCTATTACAACCGCCCCACCCAGGACGGCCTTTACGAGCATTTTAAGGCGATTGCCTCTAAAACAAAGCTGCCCTGTATTATTTATAATGTGCCATCACGTACCGTGACCAATCTCTCTGCCGATACGATGATTAAGTTGAGCAAGATCGACAATATCGTCGGTGTGAAAGAGGCAAGCGCCGATTTTACGCAGATTGCCAGGATCATTGATGGTGCCGACAAGGACTTTATTGTTTATAGTGGCAATGATGCAGATACCTTCAATGTGATGAACCTGGGAGGATATGGGGTGATCGGCGTGATCACGCATCTGGTCGGCAAGCAATATCACAAAATGATTGACAGCCTGCTGGCAGGTAAGATCGAAGAGGCCGCTCGTCTCCACCGCAGCTTCCTGCCTCTGGTCAACGCCATGTTTCTGGTGGGCAACCCGATGCCCATCAAGTACGCCCTTAACCAACTTGGTTTCAGAGTGGGCAGGCCCCGTCTGCCGCTGACTGAGCCTGATGAGAAGACAAGGGCGGTTATTGAAACGACACTGAAAACATTTAAGATAGACCTGTCCCTGGATTAAGGATCATATAGTAGCTGCCTTTCTCAGACGATGGAGCAGTCTGTTTAAATAATCTTTTTAATGGTGATGTTCTGGTCGCGGCGCGGGCCGATGGAGATGATGTGGAAACGGCAGCCGATGAGTTTTTCCAGCCTTTGCACATAGCGGATGGCGTTAGGCGGCAGCTTTTTAAACTCACGTATATCGCTGGTAGGTGCCTTCCAGCCCGGGAATTCCTCGTACACGGGCTGACAGTTTTCCAGCGTGCTGATGTCGGCGGGGAAGCGGTCGACGGTTTTATTGTCCACCTTATACCCAACACATATCTTGACGGTCTCCAGTTCGTCGAGCACATCCAGGCGTGTGAGAATGCCGCTGGTGAAGCCATTTAGCCCGGTGCTGTAGCGGCCTACCACAGCATCGAACCACCCGCAGCGGCGTGCCCTGCCGGTGGTGGCGCCGTATTCATGGGCGCGTTCGCGTATATATTGGCCGACGCTATCATTAAGCTCGGTTGGCATCGGCCCTCCTCCTACCCTGGTGGTATAGGCCTTGAAAATGCCCACCACGTGGTCGATTTTGCGGGGGTTAATGCCCGACCCCAGGCAGGCACCTGCAGCCAACGGCGACGACGAAGTAACAAAGGGATAGGAGCCAAAATCCGTGTCGAGCATGGTTCCCTGGGCACCTTCCAGGACTATGTTGCTGCCCTTAACCAAAAGGTCGCTGATCATCGACGTGGTATCTTTGATAAAGGCCTTAAGTCTCTGTGCATAGCCATCATATTCACTGAAGACCGCCTCCATTTCGAAGGGGGGCCTGTTGTAAATCTTGGTCAGCAGGTCGTTCTTGGAGGACAGGACTTCAGCAAGGCGTGCTTTGAATTTATCCGGATCGAGCAGATCACAGGTACGTATGCCCTTGCGCGCAGCCTTATCGGCGAAGGCGGGACCGATTCCTTTTTTGGTGGTGCCGATGGCACCCTGACCCAGGGTTTCTTCCTCCAGACCGTCCAGGAGTATATGCCACGGCATGATAACGTGGGCACGGTCGCTGATATGGAGGTTGCTGATATCGACGCCACTGCTTATAAGGCTGTCCATCTCAAACAGCAGGACCCTGGGATTGATAACGACGCCGTTGCCGATGATGCAGGCGGCGTGCGGGTAAAAAATGCCGGAGGGAACTATGTGCAGCTTGAATTCGCCCTTGGGGTTGATAACCGTATGGCCGGCGTTGTCGCCGCCGGAGTAGCGTATAACGGCATCCGCCTTCTCTGCGAGAAGGTCAACGATTTTTCCTTTCCCTTCATCGCCCCACTGGGCACCTATAACTGCTACAACTGACATAGTATCTTCCTGATATGTTCATACCTTTAATTGGCACACAGCCGCTCATAATAAAATAGTAACGGCAGCCTGTCAACTATTCCTTTGTGCCTCTCGTATTATGCATAACGTGGATAAAACGCTGTATGACGGTTATCCACGATAGTACGACTACTATAGCGACGGCAATGAAGACCGCGTTTAGAAGTAGGCCCAGTGTCAGCACGATCACACGCTCGGGGCGTGTGAAAATGCCGACGGTGCAGTTGATATTCAGACCCTCAGCCCTGGCACGTATGTAGCTGGTAAGAAAAGAGCCTGTGGCAGCCAGAAAAATAAACACCATCTCCAGGGTGACATTGTATGGCCATACCGTCACGGTGGTGATGAAGATGAAACTGAAGAAGATAGCCGCCTCGGTAAGACGGTCGGCGGTAGAATCCAGCAGGGCACCGAATTTACTGGTCTGCCCTATGTGGCGCGCCAGTGCCCCATCCAGCATGTCGAACAAACCGGCCAGCAAAAATACGATGCCGCCGGCAAATATGTGGCCGAAACCTATGATGACCGCCGCGGCGAGATTGAGTGCGATGCCGATGACCGTCAGGGCATCGGGTGACAGCCTGAGCTTGTTAACGGCAGGAACCAGAGGGCCAGTGATAGCCTGCTGGAGTTTTTTACGGAGTTCCTGCATTGTGGACAATTAGGCGACCTCTTTGTGATGGGCATTAATGAGGTAGCGGTAGTATTCATCAACCTGCCTGCTGACATTTTCCCAGCTATATTTTTCTGCAGTAACAAGGCCGTTCTCTATGATACGCTGTCTCAAGTTGGTATCGTGGATCAGGGTAAGCAGGGCATCGGCAATCGAGCGTTCATCCTGTGGCCTGGCCAGCAGCCCGTTCTGTCCATGTGTTATTACGCTGGCATAGCCGGGTATACTGGTAGCCACGACGGGAGTGCCACTGGCCATGGCCTCCAGCAGTACGATACCAAAGCTTTCCCCTCCGCTGGCCGGGGCACAGAAGATATCGGCCGTCCGATAGTATTGGGGCAACTGGTCGAATGGCACATACATGGTGAATACAGCCTGATCCCCCAATAGGGTTTGAGCCAGCATTTGATAATAATAACGCAGCTTAAGGCCCGGCCCGGCTATGATCAGACGAAAGTTGGGGTATTCTTTTTTCACCAGTGCACAGGCACGTATCAGGTCGCTTACACCCTTGCGCTCCTCCAATCTGCCGACGAAAAGTATATTCAGCTTACCATCCTTGAATTCCTCCCTGACCGGCCCCTCCCTATGGTAGTGCCTGGTATCGACGCCGTTGGGGATTATGCGATACACACTGGGGAGGTATCTGGAAATATAATCGAGCGCAGGCTGGGAGACAGCTATCTTGCCGTGCAGTCTGGTGCCCAGCTTCCGCATAAGGGGCTGACCCAGCCAGTACACGGTGGAATGGTCATGGCAGGCGTGAAATGTGCCGACATTGATGGCCCGGGATTCCAACAGCATGCTCAGGCAGAGCATGGGAATGAAGGGTTCATGCAAGTGGATTATATCGAA
>DFZI01000066.1:0-11918 GCA_002383665.1 Dehalococcoidia bacterium UBA4060 | reverse complement strand
TTTTGCATTTATACTGATTCAGGCAAGCTGATCGGGCGTTGCTGATCATTGCCACTGATAAATTGTTCGAGGCGCCTGCGTGCTTCATCATCTGAATACTGGATTGGAGGTGATTTCATGAAATATGAGCTGGGTGCAACGATGGCGCCTGCCAGGCCCCGGTCTTTGGCTATTTTAAAGCAGCGTACAGCGTCGATGACCACGCCCGCCGAGTTAGGGCTATCCCAGACCTCGAGTTTGCATTCAAGGTTAAGCGGCACATCGCCGAAGGTGCGCCCTTCCATCCTGATGTGGCAAAACTTGCGGTCGAGCAGCCAGGGAACGTAGTCGCTGGGGCCCACATGGATGTTGTCAGGGTTCATCTCGTAGTCGAGCTGCGATGTAACTGCATTGGTCTTGGAGATCTTCTTGGATTCGAGACGCTCACGCTCGAGCATGTTGTAGAAATCGGTGTTTCCGCCGAAATTCAACTGGTAGGTGCGCTCCAGCTTAACACCGCGGTCCCGGAAAAGCTTGGTCAGCACGCGGTGTACGATTGTAGCTCCGACCTGGGATTTGATATCATCGCCGAGAACAGGGAGGCCAGCCTCGAAAAAGCGGCGGTGCCAGTAAGGTTCCCTGCCGATGAAGACGGGGATGCAATTGACCAGTCCTACACCTGCACTGAGGAGTTGCTCGATGTACCACTTGGTGGCCTCCTCGCTGCCCACCGGCAGGTAGTTGACTGCCACGTCGGCCTTGGTCTCTTTGAGGATGTTGACAATATCGGCTGTGGGGCCGGGTGCTTTTTGAATGACTTTGCTCAGGTATTTACCCAGACCGTCATGCGTCATGCCGCGTATTACTTTGACGCCAGTGGTAGGGACATCGCAGAACTTGTATGTATTATTGGGGGGCGTGAAAATGGCCTCAGCCAGGTCCTTCCCGACCTTGTTCTTGTCGATATCGATGGCGGCAACAAAGTTGATGTCTTTAACATGGTACCCGCCCAGATTGACGTGCATGAGCCCCGGTACGAACTCATCCTCTTTGGCCTTCTTGTAATAGTGCACACCTTGTACGAATGAAGATGCGCAGTTGCCCACTCCTATGATCGCCACGTTGACTTTTCCCATTTCTGAATAACTCCTTTACTGATAGCGATAATTACCTGAAGCCCTGATAGGTCTATTAAACTTTTTAACTCAAAATACGTCATATTATAACAGATTCTTGAAATCCCCTTGTATTATTTGAGGTTTTTATGTAAATTTATTACGTGTTTTACGATTTTCATTCACATACATTTCACAGTGATGGTGTTCTTTCTCCGCTTGAATTGATCCGCCGTGCGAAAGTCAGAGGCTATTCTGCGCTGGGCATAACCGACCATGTGGGAGTTGGTTCATTGCGAAGACTGATAAAAGAAATAGGCGAGGATTGCAGGCTGGCGCGTTCAAGCTGGGATATCCTTGCTATACCGGGTGTTGAGCTTACTCACCTGCCACCTGCTGCGATCAATGAGGCTGCGCGCAGGGCTAAAGAGTTGGGAGCGTGGCTGGTGGTGGTGCATGGTGAGACTACGGTGGAACCAGTGGAGGAGGGCACAAACCTGGCAGCGGTGAAATCACGTTATGTTGATATTCTTGCACATCCGGGTTTAATTACGCCGGAAACAGCGGCGATAGCAGCAGAGAATGGCATATTCATCGAGATTACGACCAGGCGCGGGCACTGTCTTACCAATGCCCACGTGGCCAAAGTGGCGGGGAAGGTGGGGGCATTAATGCTGCTGGATACCGATTCACATAGTGAGGATGATCTGCTGACAGAAGAGCTGGCCAGGAATACGCTTATACAGGCCGGGATAAGCGCCCGTAAATTCAAAACAATACTTACAGATAATCCCCTGAAGATGCTTCAGAGGATCAAGAGCGTCCCCTGAATCTAAGTCGTATAAGAGTCCTTCAGCTTTTACCGATCCTGTATACCTTGGTTCCACACAGGGGACATACCCCCTTGATCGCCGGCCTCCCGTTCTTAAGGGTAACTTTCTGGGCGTCCTTGATTTCCACCTTCTTCCTATCTTTGAAGCAGTAAGCCTGTGCCATCGCACACCTCCTGAAGCTGTTTTAAAGCTCTTAAAGCTAATATAGCCAATATAAATAGCTATGTCAAGCCTTATGTGGATGTATTGGAAATCGCCCTATTTTACAGGTTGAACACTTTTTGAGGCCACCACAGGCCGTTTTCCACTGCGAATTTCAGAATCGCCAGAAACTTACCGCTGCTGTCGTAGCAGCGCAGCATCTGACCGGTATCGGCCGATGGGGAGCTAATATAAATAGCCGTGCCGCTCAGGACATGGGCTGAATCACGCTCGTCAAGGGTCTGTTTTGGCCAGGATTGGAGGGGATGGTCGATGGGATATAAAGCATTTTCTATGTTGCCAGCCATGACTGCCGCGGCCAATTCATCGGGTGATAGTGCCTCCTCCAGGCGGTAGGGGCCGTAGATAGTGCGGACCAGGTCCTGAAGATAGGCCCCGCAGCCCAGTGCTATGCCAAGATCGCGTGCCAAAGCTCGGATGTAAGTGCCGGTAGAGCAGTGCACCCTGACTTTAAGGTAGGGAGTCTTGAAAGATAGCACATCAATGGCATAAATGGTCACACGGCGTGGCCCAAGTGGTGGGAGTGCCCCTTTCCTGGCCAGCCTGTAAGCTTTTTTACCCCCTATCTTCGAGGCGCTATAGGCAGGGGGCACCTGACTGATCTCACCGATAAATCCCTTGATTGCCTGCAGTGCCCTGTCTTCCGTGATGTCATCTGCATATCCGCGGGAAATGAGGCTGCCCTGAGCATCCAATGTGTCTGTAGTTGCTCCCAGCATGATCCCGGCGATATATTCCTTGGAAAAATTGTGGATGTACTCGGTTAACCTCACAGCCTGTCCCAGGCAGACGGGCAGCACTCCTGAGGCGGCCGGGTCAAGAGTGCCGGCATGTCCGACACGATTTTCGCCACACAGTCGGCGAACGGATTCTACTATGCGAAAAGAGGTGGGGCCGACCGGTTTATTTATGTTTAATATTCCGTTTATGGACATCTCTCTCTGCTTTCCTGTCGTCTTCCATCACCTGTTCGATCATGGTGACAAGCTCAACACCCTTCTCGATCGAGTCGTCAAATTTGAAATTCAGCTCCGGTGTCACCCTGATATTGAGCCTGTGTGCCAGCTCCCGGCGCAGGAATCCTGAGGCTGAATTAAAGCCTTTTATAATCTCCTCCCTGTCATGGCTGTCACCCAGAGCGCTGACCAGGATAGTAGCATTTTTCAGGTCTTTGGATATATCTACTCCGGTAATGCTGATCAGCCCGTTGAGGCGGGGATCATTGATATGCTTGCGTAATAAATCACTGATCTCAACCTGGATAAGATGGTTTAAACGTTCTGTGCGTCGTGTCATGGCACTCTCCGCAAGAAAAATATGGGTGTTTAATTATGCAAGGCCGGTGTAGAAGTTTTTAGTTTATCCTTTCCTGCCTGATAAATTGCAAGACATCGCCGACCTGGAAGTCGCTGAAATTATCCAGCTTCACGCCAAACTCCATGCCGCTGGCAATCTCCTTTACATCATCCTTAAACCGTCGCAAGCCTGCTACGCGTGATTCAGCAATTACCTTGCCGGTACGTAGCACTTTCACCTGGGCATCTCTGGTGGCTTTCCCTTCCTTCATCAAGGCGCCAGCGATTTTGCCTTTTTTTCTGGTTTCGAAGATGGCTTTGATCTCGGCCTGCCCTGCTACTACTTCGGCATATTCAGGCTCGAGTAGTCCTTTTAGTGCCTTTTCCACATCCTCGATCAGCTTGTAGATAATATTATATTGCCTGATACTTATGCTTTCCTGTTCAGCCAATCTGATGGCGCCCGGCTCGGGTTTGCTGTTGAACCCAATGACAATAGCTCTGGAAGCCATGGCCAGCAAGATGTCGCTCTCGGTAATGCTGCCTGTGCCCGTATGTATGACCTTGACGCGGGTTTTCTCGTTGCTGAGGTGCTCAAGGGAATCCTTGATCGGCTCAATGCTACCTTGTACATCGGTTTTAAGTATGATATTGAGGTCTTTTACCTCATCGCTGCCGGTCTGGGCCGCGATTGATGAGAGGCTGAGGCCATGGGCTGTGGCTGATATGGTTGAACGGTTTTTTTCAACCAGTGATCTTGCCTCTTTTTCATTAGGGACTACCTGGAATAGCTCGCCAGCGGCCGGTACCCCGTTCATGCCCAGTATTTCCACAGGTGTAGCCGGTTCCGCCTTGCGGATATTCTTGCCGGAATCATTAAACATAGCCTTGACCTTGCCCGAGATGGTGCCGATGACGATGTTATCACCGGGTTTTAATACCCCTTTTTGTACCAGCAGTGTAGTAACAGGGCCGCGGCTCTTATCGAGCTTGGCTTCAAGCACAATTCCTGTGGCAGGACAGTCCCATTCTGCCTTTAGCTCAAGCATGTCGGCTACCAGCAATATATTTTCCAGGAGGTCGTCGATGCCCTGCTTTTTCTTGGCTGAGACAGGGACACAAACCGTATCTCCGCCCCATTCCTCTATCAACACACCCAACTCCGATAGCTGTTGCTTGACCCTGTCGGGAGTGGCATTGGGTTTGTCGATCTTATTCAGCGCAACTACAATGCTCACACCGGCAGCTCTGGCGTGATTAAGCGCCTCGACCGTCTGAGGCATGACACCGTCATCGGCCGCGACCACGAGCACGGCTATGTCAGTAGCCTGTGCCCCACGCGCCCTCATGGCTGTGAAGGCCTCGTGTCCGGGTGTATCCAGGAAAGTGATTTTACGACCGCCTATCTCTACTTGATAGGCGCCGATATGCTGAGTAATAGCGCCTGCTTCACCGGCGGCTACGTTAGTCTGCCTGATGGCGTCCAGCAAGCTGGTCTTGCCATGGTCCACATGGCCCATAATGGTAACTACGGGGGGGCGGGGACGCAGCCTGGTATCCTTCGTGCTTACTGTTTGTTTAGACTGGATGGGGACATGCAGCTTTTTCGCCGTATAGCCGAAATCTGCAGCGATCTTAGCCGCCACATCATATTCAAGAGCCTGGTTAATATTGGCCATGATCCCATTACGCATGAGCTGCTTGATGATATCAATGCCGCTCACGCTCATCAGATCGGCAAGCTGTTTAACCGTGATGACCGGAGGCAGACCTAAAGAAGGAAGGGCCTGTTTCGCTCCACCCTCGCTGGCACCAGCCTGTTCCCTGTTTCTCATTGCCGAATTTCCTTTTCTTGCAACTCTCTGCCATACTCGAGCAGTGCCTGTCTGTTCTCTGCTGACAATTTGGTACGGAGGCCGAATTCAATCCTGTTGCCTTTCAGCCCTGCTTCCCAGCATTTGCGGTGGGCGCACAAATATACTCCCCTGCCGGGTTTTTTGCCCCCGGGATCAACTTCTACACGGCTTTCAAATTTCACCAGCCTGATCAGCTCCCTTTTGGCGGTTGATTGCCTGCACGCGATACAGGTCCGCAACGGGACGTGCTTATGTTTTAGTGGTTGGACAATGTTATCAACTCTCGAAGTCTTCATCTTCATAATAGGCTGGCTTCTTTTTTACCCTGGCTTTCTTGGCTTTTACACCTGTATCCTTGCCGTCGTCCTTTTTCGAAGCATCTTTTTTCCTCGATTTTCCTTCGCGGTTGGCCAGTATGTCTTCAGCGAAGCGTATTCTGGATGGAGCAGCCGACGTTGACATCTCGGCAGGCATCAGTATCTCAATGCCGACCGCCTCGCTTTGCTCTGCTGCGCCGACTACGGCAGATACTGCTTCAGGAGCTTCCTCGGCAGCCATGGCATTGATCTCTTCTATGCCTTCAACCGACAGAGCTTCGGCAGTCCTGGCTTCTTTGGCCTCTTCAGGCTCGGCTGCCAGCGCAGGCCTGGGGGGGGCTTTTTCAGCTTCAAACTCGGATGCACTTTTGATGTCAATGCGCCACCCGGTGAGCTTGGCTGCCAGGCGCACATTCTGTCCTTCTTTACCTATTGCCAGTGAGAGATGCTTGTCGGGCACTTTGACCAGTGCTGTAGTCTCGGCCTCATTTAATGAGACGCTCAGGACCGTAGCAGGGCTGAGAGCGTTGGCGATGAAGACTCTGGGATCATCAGACCACTGTACCACATCAATCTTCTCTCCGCTCAACTCATTAACGATGTTCTGTATCCTGATGCCGCGCAGACCTACACAGCAGCCTACGGGATCAATGCCGTGCTGACGTGCATTGACAGCAACCTTGCTGCGGTAACCGGCTTCTCTGGCAATTGCCTTGATTTCCACCACTCCGCTGGCGATCTCCGGGATTTCCAGCATCAACATATCCCTTAACAGGTTACGGTGTGCCCTTGAGGCTATTACCTGGGGACCCTTGGTGGTACGGGCTACTTCCACTATATAGAGCTTCAAGCGCTGGCCTGGCCTGTAATGTTCCGTGGGGACCTTTTCACTCTGGGGGATGATGGCCTCGGTCTTGCCGATATCTACGATCAACTGTTCCGGCGTTACTCTCTGCACTGTGCCGGTAATGATCTCACCCTCTTTGCCTGCGAACTCCTCGTAGATAGCGCCGCGCTCGGCATCATGTAATTTTTGCAGGATGACCTGCTTGGCTATCTGGGCCGGTATGCGCCCGGCGTTGGGCGGAACCAGATCAGTCGTAATGATATCTCCGATTTTCGCCGTCTTGTCTAACTTTCGTGCGTTATTAAGTGAAATCTCCCTGTATTCATCTTCGGGAGTCTCAACAACTGTTCTTTTAAGAGTGAGCTTGACCTCGCCGGTTACCGGGTGAATCTTAACGGCAATTTCCTCACCATGTGTATAGGCTTCTTTGCGGTAGGCCGATACCAGCGCCGATTCCAGCGCCGCAAGAACGATTTCCTTGGGCAGGTTCTTCTCTGCTGCAAGTTGCATGAGGGCGTTCATGAACTCAGTCTTGGCCATTGAAATCAATCTCCCTCATATTCATTTCTTATCAATAAAAAAGTGGGTTCGAGGACCCACTTTTAGACTAAGTATTGAATTCAAAACAAATATTATCACAGGTTAATCGAAAATGCAAATGGCAGCATATGTATGCAGAACGCGTTATTACAGTTATGTCTTATGCTTGAGGCGCTCCGGGCTTTTGAGATGGAATTCCTTGAGAGCCCTTTGTAACGAGCGATGTTTAATAGCTTCCGTAATGATTTTGCTGTGCCAGTCGAAAGAAATATCAGGTGACGTGAGGAAAGACTCGTGTATTCCATGGCGTTCGATAAGATCGAAAATGTGGCTGATCTGGCGGTCATCCAGGCTCTGGTAAAAGCGGTGGGCCCAGTAATCGATGCTCAGCTCATGGCCGAGGATTTGACGCCAGCGTTTCTGGTAGCGTGACAGATATCTGGCCGTTAAGTCTCTCTCCTTGAAAGCATCATCAAGCACGGTGATAGCTTCTCTGGCGGCGAGCAGTCCGAAGTAGATGCCTCCCCCCGTGGTCGGCTTGGCCTGACCGGCGGCATCGCCGATGACCACGAACCTGTTGCCATATGTCCGGCTTAGTGGTTGGAGCGGGATGTTACCGTAGCTAATACTGAATTCGGCGGGGAAAATTTTGCCCAGTCTGACCAGCCGGCTTAAGAACGATGCCATATATTTATGCGGATTGCTGCGGCAGAGCAGGCCGGCCTTGGCGCGCGAACCACCTGTGGGCACCAGCCAGGCAAAAAAACCGGGCGCAAGCTCGTTACCGCAATAGACTTCAGTCTCGTCAATATCCAGGCAGGTCACCTCGGACTGTGCTCCCCTGGCATAGTAGCTTATCTGACCCAGCCCGAGTTTGCCGGTCAGCCTGCCGGAGAAACCGGATGCTATGATTGCAACACCGGCCTCCAGATCGAAGTGCCTCCGATTGTGTTGGCAGGTGACTATGACCCCTTCCTTACTCTGATCGATGGATTCCACAAATGTGTTGAACCTGAATTCAGCTCCGCAAGCCTGTGCTTGGGCAGCCATCCACATATCGAGTTTTGGCCTGTCCAAGATGTAAGCCTGCGTGCTGTCGCGTTCGATGCGGATAAAATTGCCGGCAGGCGAAAATATCCTGGCTGAATGGGCCTTCTGCTGGATAATGCTGTCATCCACCGGCAGCAGCTCCATACACTCGCTGCTTACTATGCCCGTGCAACTGCTTTTGTTCCCTGCCGACGGGTGTTTATCCAGAGTGCACACCTGATAGCCCAGTTTTGCCAGTTCCCGGGCAGTAAAGCTTCCCGTAATACCGGCTCCGATGACTATGATGTCATACATTGCAGTATAGGCAGTCAAAGGCTAAGTTCCCTTCGGATAAGGAGCCGCCCTGGCTCAAAGGCCGCCAAACCTCCTCTGCCGTTTGCTATAGCAGGCCAGGGCTTTTTCGAACTCTGCTTTACCGAAATCCGGCCACAGAACTGGCGTGAAATAAAGCTCGGCATAGGCCGATTGCCAGATCAGCAGATTGCTCAGGCGCATTTCATTGCCCGTACGTATAAACAGGTCGGGGTCGGGCATGTCTGCCGTATCCAGGTAGCGTGAGAACATCTCCTCATCAATTTCGGAGGCGGCCACGCCTGCCTCGATTATCTTTTGAACAGCACGCACGATCTCGCTTCTGCCGCCGTAATTAAAGGCGATATTGACGGTCAGGCCACTGTTCTTAGCGGTCATTTCTATAGCCTGGGCTATTTTCTGCTGGATGTCAGGCGGCAAACGCTCAGGGTCTCCGAGGTGCCTGACCTTGATATCCCTGATCCGGGCGATCTCAAGAGTCTCATCGATATTCTCGGCAATGAGAGACATGATCCCCTTTACCTCTGCCTCAGGACGGTTCCAGTTCTCGGTAGAGAAAGCATACAATGTCAGATAGGGTATGTCATAATTGGAGAACATTTCGATGAAATCGCGTGCGTGAATGGTGCCCTTACGGTGCCCGTAGAGGCGGGGTTTGTGCCTTTTTTCAGCCCATCTGCCGTTACCATCCATGACAATGGCTACGTGTTGGGGTAGATTTTTTTTATTAACAGCAGGCATTAAATCTCAAGGTGTTTCTTCAGTTCATAATTTTTTTCGGCATTGAGCTCAATCTCATGCCTGACCAGCTTATATTGCGGTCTGCCCAGCGCCATCATTCCCGGCGTCAGGTCAATGTCGAGGCATACATGCGAACCGACTATGGAGCCAGGCCCTATACGCCTTCCCGGCAGGATGCCGGAATTGATGCCGATCTTGCAATTATCGCCAATGATGGCTCCAAAGTGGTCTCTGCCGGTGGATAGCCATTCCTGCTCTGATTTCACCTTTATCTCATTTTCATCAAAGCGGAGATTGGCTGTAACTGCACCGGCGCCGAAAGAGCAATTATTGCCGATGATGGAATCACCGATGTAGTTGGAGTGGAACCAGCAACCATTACCTATATAGGAGCCTTTGACCTCGGTGGAGAAGCCTACTACACAATTTGACCCGATATGGCTGTATTCCCGTATCAGTGCATTATTGCCAATAACAGTATTGGGCCCTATATATACCGGGCCACGTATCACTGCATTTTCCAGTATGTGGACGTTTTCTCCCAGAATCACCTTGCCCGATATGACAGCGTGGTCGGAGATGGTAACTGAGGGAGAGACCTTTCTACCGCATGAATCCAGCAGTAGCCTGGCGATGTCGAGTATATGCCAGGGATATTTGATCGGCGCCCATAAACCATCGTAAGGCACGACCTGAATGCTATATCCCTCCCGTGCCATGTTGTCCAGGGCGCACTCATAGGCATCGTCCCTGGTTGTTTTAATAGCGGCGATCGACCTGAGAAGCGCTGCTGAGTCAGTGTGTAGGTGAAGCAGGATATTGACCAGATTACTGGGCTCTGTGCCGGGAAGGGGCTTCTCTAATATATGTATCAGCCGTCCATCCCTATCTGCGGCCAGGTAGCCTCCGGGGAAATACTGTTTAACCCTGTATCCGAGCAGGTACGAGCATGCTTTTTTTTCTGTGTATGATGATAGCAATGCCCTGTAGGCCTCCGCTTCAAAGACATCGTTAGGATTGACGATTAATATTTCGCCATCAAGTAGGGAGGCTGCGCCCCGAAGGGCGTCGGCGATGCCGCGGGCTTGCTGCTGAATGCTAAAGGAAAAACTGACGTCTGTGATGGCAGTTGCAAGCTGCCTTATGCGGTCGATATTGGAAGGGTTACCGATGATAACGAAATCGTTCAACCCGGCCTCACGCGCCATCATGATCTGCCGTTCGAGCAGAGTCCGGCCCATAAAATCGATCAGGAATTTATCCTCAGTTATGGGAAACATACGCTTTCCCACGCCGCCGCACAGGAAAACTACCTTCACTGGCTAACCTCTTTAATGGAATCTCGTACAATGGCTGTGCCACGGGTAAGCATGTCCCGTGTATAAACCTGTGACCTCGATTCAGACAGGATGCGTATGACCGGTTCTGTGCCCGAGGCCCGGATCAGCATCCAGGATCCCCCGAATTCCAGCCTGAGGCCATCAAGATCGTTAATAGCCACTGGCTCGAGGAAAGACGCCTTTTGCCGGACCCTCTCCATGGTCTTTGCCTTGATCTCATCGGGGCAATCAACCTTATTTTTATTGAAATATAAGGGAGGAAGTGTCCTGAAGTATTGCCTGATGTCGGCAACGCTGGTAAAGGAGGAGAGGAGCAGGAGTGAAGCATAGATGCTGTCAGGGTAATACCCTGCTTCAGGCACAATATATACTCCGACTGGCTCCACGCCGAGCGCGGCGTTGCTGTCCCTGGTCAGATAAGCTGTGTTGACATCGCCAACCTTTCCGCGTATGACGCTGCCACCCAGCTCCTCCACGGCCAGATCGAGCAAGAGCCCGGTTTCTACAGTAGCAGTAACCGTTGTACGGCCTGTCATCCGGATAACGTGACGCGCAATATAAGCGATCATCTCGTTATAGCCGAGGAAACCGGTCTGATCGCAGAAAACGACGCGATCGGCATCGCCGTCGAAACATATAGCCAGATCGGCATTTTTCTGGCGTAGATACTTCATCGTCTCTACCAGTGTATCCTCCCTGGGCTCCGGGGCGCGGCCGGGGAAACGCCCGTCCGGCTCGTCATTGTAAGGGATAACCTTGAAGCCAATGCTTTCAAAAATATAGCTGGCAAATCCGGCTGCAGCTCCGTTTCCGGCGTCAACGAGGAGCTTAAGATCGGTGTTGAGCTTAAGGCCTTTTATCAGGGTTTTGAGAAACTCCATATAGCGCAGGCGGGCACGCATCAAAGTTTCAACGGCACCGGTCCGCTTGATTCTGAAGCTGGCCTGGCGGTATATTTTTTCGATCTCTTCTTCCTGTGCGCTGCTGAAGCCGATGGCATCACGGTTGAACAGCTTGATGCCGTTGAATTCAGGAGGATTATGTGAGGCCGTGATCATAATGCCGGCATCGAAACCGATTTCACGTGTTAACAGGGCCAGTGCCGGTGTAGGGACAATCCCCAGATGAGCTACATTGACTCCTGATTCAATCAACCCGTCCGTTATGGCATTTTTAATTGTTTCACGGCTTAAACGCGAATCCGTCCCCAGGCATACCGAGGAACCGATGGGAAGCATGGTACCCAGTGCCCTGCCCAAGTCACTGCATAATGCCGGAGTCAGGTCCTGGTTGACCACCCCTCTGATGCCGCTGGTGCCGAATAGTTTTTTATTCATTTCATTGATGGTTTGTTTGTGATTGAAGTTATCTGATAGTAATGCCTGTGAGGGTTAAAAGTCAATATATTTGTAATTAACAGCAAATGCAATTATTTACATAAGATGTATGTTGCTGTCAAGCGAAAATGTCA
>DFZI01000040.1:6943-17831 GCA_002383665.1 Dehalococcoidia bacterium UBA4060 | reverse complement strand
GTTAATCTGTGCCAAAATATTAAAACATATTATTCTGATTCAGCGGCTATGATATCACGCCGCTGAATCAGTTATTAGCAGGCGGCATTTTTGACGTCCGCTATGAGCCAGGGGTAGGATAGATTTAATGGACACCAAAGTCATGTAGAATAACAAAGATGGAGGTGTCAGATTGAAAGGTATCCCANNGCCAGAAGGCTATCCCTGGCTCCCTCAACACTCGCTTATTGGATTAAAGCCTATAAGGAAGGTAAGCTGGGAGACATTGGTAAATCCCAGAAACCTTTGACCGAGATTGAGATGGAGTTGGCCCGGACGAAGAAAGAACTGGCCGAAGTGAAGATGGAGCGGGACATATTAAAAAAAGCAGCTGCGTACTTTGCCAGGGAGTCGCTGCACGGTACGCGGCAATGAAGCAGATGCGGCTCCACTACCCCATACCGCTCCTGAGCCGGGTTTTGAGGGTCTCAGCCAGCGGTTTCTATGCTTGGGCTAAGCAACCGCTCTTCGAGTGGGTAAAGGAGGAAATACAAAGCAACCACTGACTCCAAACATAAACTGCCGGTGGCAGAGAACTTACTTAAGCAGCAGTTTAAGGTATATAAACCGAATGCCGTGTGGGTAAGCGATATAACCTACGTGTCCACTGATGAAGGCTGGCTGTATTTGGCAGGGCACAAAGACCTCTTTACCAGTGAGATTGTAGGCTATGCCATGGGAGAAAGGCTGACCCGAAATCTGGTCAACCAATCTCTGTTACAAGCGGTAACTACCCGGAGGCCAGAGAAAGGGCTATTGCACCATTCCGACCGCGGCAGTCAATACTGCAGCCATGATTATCAGACTCTGCTAAGTCAGTTTGGATTAGAGGCATCCATGAGCAGAAGCGGGAACTGCTTTGATAATGCGCCGATGGAGAGCTTCTGGGGAATTATAAAGCAAGAACTGATTAACCACCGTCATTATCACACCAGACAAGAAGCGATTGAAGATATTACAGAGTACATTGAGGTATTTTACAACCGGCAGCGACGGCAAGCTAAACTGGGTTACCTGTCGCCAACATCATATGCCCAAAAATACTATGCCAGGTTGGTAGTAGCATCATGAGAGCTTTCGTGTCCACTTTTGACATCCTACCCCACCTTACCCAAGAGTATAGATATCAAACCTTATTTTTTCATAGGGTAGTGTTATTGTTTCCTTTGTAAATACTCTCATCGGATTATCAGTATAATGCCAATTTTTTGTACTTTTATCCCCCTGATTCCAAAGAACTGCTGAAGGCCAATTTTGCGAAATTTTTCTGTTCAAGTAAGTTGCACTTGTATAAACAGGACAATTCCATTGCCTCGATGCACCAGCTATGCCATGCCTAACGAATAAAGATACTCCTGAACCACCTTGACCCTTTGGGCTAAAGCCATGAATACAAGCCAAGATACCATTAACGCCGGGGTTGTTATATGCTCCTTTTTCCCCCCTTTTTATCCCAAAAACGTCATAGCATACGGCTAAGTAGAAAATATTTTGGTTGAGAGCCAACTTTCGTGAGTACTCTCCCTCATTGGACAGATAATCTGCTGCAGCACGAATCTTGTCTTTCTCGTTAGCTACCGGCCAGAATTTGCGTGCTATTGCCATAGTACCTGACTTGCTGATAGCGAGGACTAATTGATCGCCAGCATAACCATCTTCTTTTTTTAACCCATCAATACCCACGCATATAATGAGATTGTTGTTGATATCCAGCAGTAGGTTCTTTATCTTCGTTTCTACGTCAGGAATTATACTGAGTGCCTCCTGATTACCACTGTTAATATATCCGGCAGGAAGTAAAATAATGCCGTCCTGTAAATTATGCTTATCAGATGTCCGAACGATTGCCGTTGTTAGAGAAGCCAAATTATTCATACGCTGATCATTCCCAGGATCTCCATCCGATTCTATAATACAACAACAAATAAAATCACTCATATCATTGAACTCCTAACTTCGCCTTGATTAAAGCATCGAATTTATTAACATCATCTATACTTTCTGGATTTAAGCTGCACCATTGTATCTCTTTGGAATATAGGCGAACAGTCGGTTTCAACCCTTTGATCATAGGTAAGAAATCACGGAGCGTATCATACCAGGCCCGTTGTTCATCACGATAATATGGATCATTATCCCTGGCATTGATACTATCACAAAGACAAATCCATTTTCGTCTTTCATATCCCAGTTTAAGATCAGAAGGATAATGCAACAATGCCAACTTTCTTCGCGCAGAAAAGTGTTGCGATTCATCAAACTCAAGAACAAATCCTTCACTGGCAACATAATAATCGCACTTAGGGAGTGTCTTTGCTTTAACATAATTGGTATAGCCTCTTCCCTGTTCAAGTAAAGCATATATTTCTTGGAGAGCTGGGAAACAGGATAGCTCACTAAAATCATCAGGTTTGGTACCAATAGCTATCTTGTATCCATTTTCAACATCTTTGTAGATTTTTACAAGCATTTTGTAGACAACAGTCTTACAATCTTTACAGCGCTCATTATGTCTGAGAACTACATTACTCAATGCTTTATCATTGCATTCCATATTTTCATCACCCGCTTTTAAACTCGTTACATTTCGTCCTTAAGGCCAAGCCATATATTTCTGCGAACACCCCAGACATAAAATAGCCAGGTGCCGTCTTCGCCTATTCAAGATTTCACCGCACACTTTTACTTCTTCACTCGCATCTATACAGGTGTAAGCATCACCAACTTCAATCTTGTGTTCACACATTTGGCATTTCTCTCTTTTTATATTGTTGGGCTTTAAATTAATGCCGTCCCCGTTCTGAGCGAGCTGCATGATGCCATCTTTCTCAAGTTGCATTAATAATGGTAACGGCCTTTCTTTCAAACTTTCTCCTATATTACCCGCTGACGCAGCACATTTTGAACAAAGTTGTATTGAAGATGTTGCGTTCGTAATCTCATCCTGCTTAAAGACACCTGTGCCCTTCCGAAGTAGTAACCTCTCTGCACAAAAATATGGTTCATTGTTTCTCAATGGGCGTCCACAGGAAAAACAAACTATACCTGACGATCCAACATTGTTGGCCAAATCGATTAATTTATCTCTGAAGGCAATATATCGGATCATCTCCTCAACACTAAATACGATATGAATCTCCTTGACATAAGCCCCTACATGTTCAGGCGGCAAATCTGCAATGGTTTTAGGTTGACCCTCAGTGGTGAATTGCTCTAAGAATCTGGGATCATCCAACCTATTAAATGGGTAGAATTGAACACAAATATTGTTTTGCATGTCATGGTATAACAATGGGGCAGGCACAAAAGTTTTATAATTACAATTACTGCATTGAAATACGTTAATCGTGCCTTTCAGTAGCTTTTCTTTACCTTCAGGGTTTAGCTGCGCGTTAAGGCTAAACCAGATCTCCATCGAGCTATCCTTATAACACTGCGGACAAAGCAGATTTATATTTGTTTTTACTGTCATAATTGATCACTCGCCATATTAGTATGAACAAGCGTCTGCTTATCAGGTTATCTGTCTATATATTGGTTTTTGATTTCGCCATTTATACTCTTCTACAAACCACCGTCTTTCCATATACTGCTCAAGTTCCGCTTGATCTCGTAAAGTTTGATGTTTCATAAATTCCTTTATATCCTCTGGGGTATCTTGAAACAAGCTGGCAATCAGAGTAAAGATCATTCCAACTGAAGAAAGCACTAACATGAATAGACACGCCAGCACAAGCAAGGCTGGGGCAAGCATGATGATAATAAAAAGTACACCAATAATTTCAACCATATTTATCACTCCATTCTAAAACCTATAGAAACTATGTCCTATGATCCTCCTGCTAATCTATAAAATCCCGAATTGATATCCCAAATAGACGTTCCGGCAGCATTGGCTAGTTTTAAGTGAAGGTCTCTTGAAATCATATAATCATTTGCTGACTCACCCAGATGAATTCCAAAAACTTCTGCAATGCCTTTTGAAACGGCTTTCCCCATGGGTGGGTAAATTTGCTCCGGTGTTTTATATTTTGGTCCTTTCAATAAAGCGTACATTTTAAGAGGAGCCAATGTAGTCCAACGTATATCGACAGGCGGTTCCTTATTTCCACCTCGCATACTGGTATGCGAGTTTTGATCGCTTTCATTTTGTTTTCTCTTATTTTTTTCTCGTCGTAACTTATAGCTAACCCGAAAGGCAATTTCTTGAACCTCTGCCAGATCAAGTATTTCTCTATGCTTGAGACTTGGTAATTTAACTCTGGTCCATGTTTTTAAACTACCAATGACTCCGTAAAGTCGCTTTGGGATATCTATGTTGAACTCATTTAGAGTTTCTACAACACGAGGTTCAACTTGGTTTTTATCATCTAAATTTGCAGCTTTAATTAATATTTGAAGATATATGCAAAGTAAATGATATCTATCTTTCTCTTGATCCTGCATCCAATTTGTGGTGTGTGCTACGGATTGATAAAAAATCAAATGCTCTGGATTGATAGAATTCAAATCTACCCCATTTAAAGGTTTCTCCAAATTTGTCTGCCAAATTGAGTTAAATTGATTGATGAGATGGATGTTAAATTGTCTACCTTCTTTCGAAAGAATCCGGGCAATATTCTTAATGTTTGCTGCTACTGCCTTTGCATCTTCAATCATTTTATTGCCTAATTTTAACCATAATATTATGGTTAAAATTCTATATGGCTTAATAAAATTTGTCAAATTTATATTTGAACCGGGTGTAAAAAGATCTACCCAAAGATGCCTTAATAACAATGACCAAATAATCAGTCTTGCATTGGAAAGAGGTTAATCTCACTTATTTAGGATTAGCTGACACACCACTGAGATAAGCTCTTTCTTCTCAAATAGGAGTTCGGGAATTGTTTACACAATATCGGACTTAATTAAGCTATAATTTCATTTAATCCTTCAATAATCTGAGCCAATTCCTCCTGAGATAGTTTGCCGACAGGCTCGCCCAATCTCTCGGTAGAAAGTGTACGGACCTGGCTAATTTTAGCCCATGACCGCTTGGGTAGGTTGCCAGTTTTCAACTCAAGAGTCAGAGGGAAACCTGCCCTTTGTGGCTGGCTGGTAATGGCAATAGTAATAGCAGTTCCAGAACGCTCATTAAAGACATCATGACTGAGAATCAATACCGGACGCAAGCCGGCCTGCTCCCGACCTATCGTTGGGCTCAGGTCAGCCCAGCGAATTTCTCCTCTTAGTATTCCGGCCATGCTTTCACATCCTCAGCCAGTCCCTCTTCAGCCAGTTCTCTCTCGAATTGTAGATTAAGTTTGCCACTCTCCACTGCCAGACGAGTGCGCTTTATACGCTGAAGTTTCTCACTGACAGCCTCTTGGACAGCCTGACTGCGGCTCTGGAAAACTCTTTCCTCAACCAGCCTGTCCAGTTCGCCAATTGACTGTTTGTCTAATGTGATAGCAATCTTCTCTTTGCCCATGGTTAGCCTCCTGGTATTACAATATATCATACCAATTCAAGCTAATCAACTTATTGCTCAATCATTTGTGTAAATTTAGCATCTACTGTACCGCCGGAATCAGCCCCTTCTTCTCAAACAGGAGTTCGGGAACTGTCCAGAATGGCCCACCAGTTAGGTAATATTATCACCTTACTTTAGTCTCAGATTCTTTAACTGCCTACTTTAATCCAGATTCAATTTCTGGTAATAACATTACCTTTGATGTCATCATCAGAATTTGACCGGCGCAAGGCCATGAGCATGACCACACCTGATTGACTTTCTTTGCTCGTATTATTGAATCTTGTAGGAATTGTATAATCAGAGTTTGATCCAAGGCTGTGGCCTGTACAGAGGATAGCATAGCATGTCAACTCTTATTCCATATCCAGGTGCTCTTTAATCGCTCTATGGACTTCATGCCGAAGCTGGGTGTCATTAAGATAGCCAAGCAATCTTCCCAGTCGTTGCTTGGAGATTGTTCTTATCTGATGAGCCATTACTATAGATTTCAGAGGCTGACCCGCTTTTCCTTCTGGCAAAAGAATCTCAGCTGGGTATAACCGGCGCCGGGTGGATGTCAGGGGCAGGATGGTGATATTGGGCATAGCCTGGTTGAATTCTTCATTGCTCACTATGAGAACCGGACGCGTACCCTTTTGTTCGGCTCCAGCCACAGGGTCAAGTATGGCTTCATAAACTGCCCACTGTAAAGGCGGCATCAGCCTATCCTCCGGGCAGTTTCAGCATCTGCAGTTCCGAATGCAGCCTCAATATCCTCAATATCCTTGAGCAACAGTTTATCTTTAGCCCCCTCCTTCCATTGTGTTAGCCGCGCTTGCCTACGCAGCTCTTTTATCTCCTTGAGCAATGCCTGTTCGACCAGGGCATTCTTGCTGGGCACTGTCCCCAGAGCCATTATCTCATCTAACGCTGCCAGAACGTCGGAATGTAAGCTGAATGTGGCCTTTTTTGTCTTTCCTCCCATATATGCCTCCTCGGCTATCATCTTACAATATACTTCCATAATAGGCAAGTATTATCAGGAAGTATATTATAGCTTGTATTTCTGTAAGTAAAGAATGGGACAAACATGCATGTTGCGCTTGTTTAATATACATAAGAGGCAATCAATTGCTGTAAGATTAGAATCAACTGTTTCTTTTCGAAGAAAAGTTCGGGAACTGTCCCCAATGGCCCACCATATACGTCCCCCCGAATCAACCTATGATTTCATTTAATCCTTCAATAATCTGAGCCAATTCCTCCTGAGATAGCTTGCCGACAGGCTCGCCCAATCTCTCGGTAGAAAGTGTGCGGACCTGGCTAATTTTAGCCCATGACCGCTTGGGTAGGTTGCCAGTTTTCAACTCAAGAGTCAGAGGGAAACCTGCCCTTTGTGGCTGGCTGGTAATAGCAATAGTAATAGCAGTTCCAGAATGCTCATTAAAGATATCATGACTGAGAATCAATACCGGATGATGGCCGGCTTATTCATTCCATCGGCAGATAACCCGCCAACATCATTGAGCTACGGGGTATACCCGGCAGACGCCTTTCCTTTGCCGATCCGGAGATGCTATTTGCCGAGGAAGAGATTACGGGGATTTTCCACCATCATGGTCCTGATCTGGTCATCGGTCACGCCCTGCGCTTTCAAGGCAGGGATGATATCCCTGGATATATGATCGATTCTCCAGTCCTTGAAAATCGGCAACATCTTCTCGGGCACATCCATCGGGCGGCCCAGCCGGCGGCTTACCGATCTCGGGGGCTCCTGCAGGCGTGCAGGCTGCTGCAATAAAGCCCGTGATAAATAGCAGTGAAACGATAGAAACAACAAGTACACCTCGAAATTTGTTCATCAACGACCTCCTCCCAAAAACCTTCTCAGAACTTAATACACCCGCCCGTCAATGAGCATTGAAAGTTATCTTAACGGTCAGCCAATCCCTCGCTACAGATGATTACAGGGACAGGTTGGGCTTCAACCTGAAGGCCACGGCGGTCAACCCAATCACGCATGTTATGCTGATAATAGAGCTCAGTTAAATTCCTTAAAAGTGCCTCGCCTGCAACCCCATTGCGGCGGATCCGATTCAATTCTTGATTTAAAGCTCTGGTAACAGTTCCACGGAAGGCAGCGTCCAATATGTTTATCTGTGCTCTTATATCCTCATCTTCAGTAACGTTATATAGGACATGCAACTCTCTGAGCACATAGCGTTGTCCCTGAGTCAGCGAAGCTGAGAACTGACGCTCAGCCTGACGATGTCTGACTTCCTCAGCAAATTGGCGTTTCACCCGCATCACGGTTTCATTATAGCCTTTGGGCAAAGGCAGCCCTTCCAGAGTAGGATTACATTTTATGGTTCCAAGTATGCGAGGGATGTCTGTAGTCACCACCTCCCCCTTTTCATTCAGCAGGAACAATTGCTGATAACGCCCGGCCTGGCAAAACACATAATTACCTCTGATAGAAGAAGGTTTGACGGTCCGGATGCCGTCTCTCAGACTGGCAATTCGCTCATATTCTGCAGGATTGTCCCTCCTCATCTGCCGCAGCATCTCCTCCGCCTCATTAATATCCAGCAGCTCACCTTTCTCATCATCGAAAAGACTTAGCTGACGGCCGCTCTTCTCATATATGGCATACATCGCCTCCTCGTTGAGCATCTCACTGCGGTCAAGGATGGCAGAGTCTTCTCCGATGGTATCATGGATCTCCTGGATACGATTATGCAGCTTTTCTTGCAATCCCAGATTCTTCTCAATGCCTGTCTCAGGCAAGAAGTTAAAGCCGTAGATAACATCGAACTCCGAGCCGATGCGGTCAATGCGTCCAAAGCGCTGGATAAGACGTACCGGATTCCAGTGCAAGTCGTAATTTATAATTTTATCGCAGTCCTGAAGGTTCAAGCCCTCTGCCAGCACATCGGTGGCAATCACGGTCATCAGTTCACATTCGCCCGGAGCCAAGTGATATTCTGGATTGGCTTTAGGGGCAAATCTGCCCACCACCCTGGCTTTGCTCTTGTCTCCGCTATAAATAACATCAATATCTTGAGCTTTTCCTCCCGGATTCAAACTATCAAAAAGATAGCGTGCAGTGTCAGCATATTGCGTGAAAATAAGCCGCTTCCCGTCTTGAAGCGGTCTCTCGGCTAATCTGGCCTTCAGCACCTGCAGCTTATCGTCTTGCTCCGGTGTGATCGGCTCGACCAGTTTGAAAATCTTCTTCAGTAATGTAATGTCATGTTCGATGTGTTCCAGCAGCCGGTCTTTATCAAAGTCAGCGATATTATAGCGGCCGGTAACCTGCCTTAGCGTATCCATCAGGTCCTTTTCTTCAGCCCCGTTGGGCTCATACAGGATATCCTGTGCTTCATCACCGGCAGGGACCACATCCTGCGATAAGGCATCGCGGAATCTCTCATGTACGGCAATCAATCTGCGGATGCTCTCACGAAATGCGTAAACGCTCGATTCGAAGCGCTTGAATAAAAGCACGCGGGTAAGGCCGCGCAGGTTGATGCCGGCACGATGCAGACTGGCATAAGGCTCCTGGCTTTGCTTTGTTTTCACAACATAATGCCAGAGGCCATAGCGGGCATAGGTCAACTCGTCTGGAATTGGCTTGAGCGGCTGATGCTTGCGGGGCTTGCCCAGATAGCCACGTATCTGCTGATACAGCCCTTTATAAGTATCCTCAATGCTGTACTCAATAGTTTCCAACTGACGTTTAGGGAAGAACTGGTGCTGGCCGCCGACAATCACATAGGCACGCCGCTTTCCAGCCAGATATTCATTGAATTTCGCCGGGTCCACAGGCTGATGGGTTTCAGCATCGAAACCATACCAGCGCAGGATATGGTTCCGGGTACGGCGTATCAACAAATTGGAAAGCAGGTCCGGCAGCGTTCTCTCGCCCTTCTCAACCAGCTTGAAGTATTGCCTTAAATCCGGCGGGTCAACCGGCAGGTCAGTTTTATCATCCTTATGGAACAGCTTAATCTGATAATATACATCCCAGGCATTCTTATTGCGAGGTGTTGCCGTTAAAAGACAGCACCGCTTGCCGGTGGAGAGGAACTGCTGCACCACCTTATAACGCTGGGTATCCGGATAGCGGAAATTATGGCTTTCATCTATCAATACAAAGTCACGGTCGCGAAACCTGGTATCCCTGAGCAGAAGGCCGACAGTATTATTGTCGTCCTCCTTTAGATAGCCCATGGAAAGCACACGCGCATTGAGCTCATAGACCTCGTTGTACCTTTCCCACATATCCACCAGCGGCGCCGGGCAGATTATCAGTGGCCGGGCATGGTAGGAACGCTCAAAGTGTTTAGCTATAGCGGCGCCGATATACGACTTGCCCAGGCCAACAACATCGGCAACAAAAACCCCGCCGTAGTCTTTGATGATCTGTATAGCCTGGCGTACAGCCGTCTTCTGGAAATCGGCCAATTGCCGTTTAATCTCGCTATCAAACAATATGTCTTTATCGTCCTCGCCCTCGAGCCTGTCCCTAACCAGAGAGTAAATTGTTTTCATATAGATATCGTAGGGGCGGACGGGAGCCAGTACCCAGGACTGCTTCATCTCTTGCATCAGGGCTTCATCGAAATCCTGTGACTGCTCCCACAGCTCGTCGAACCAGCGCACGAGCTCGTCATGGTTGTCATTGCCCTGCACTACCACGTTCAGCTCCGTGTTATGGGTAACGCCGGCCAGTGTCAGGTTTGAGGAGCCGACAATGGCGATACCCTTCTCGTGGCGTTCCACTGGTTTACCAGCTCCATCGAACACAGTCCCATAATCGAAGATATAGGCTTTGGCATGCAGGCGGCCTTTAGTATAGATACGCACCTTCAGGCGCTTATCTTCTATCATCCGCACCATTTCTCTGACCAAGCTTTCCCCTTCATCGGTCTGGTCCATAAGCTCGATGCTGGAGCGGACATTTTCTGCCGTCTCCGTGGCCATTCGTTTGGCTTCGGCTCTCTTAGGATAAGCCTGTGCCTCGGCCGCGTCTTTGACAAGCTCCAGTCGCCGGTAGCCTTCGGCAAGCTGCTCTAAAGTCTCACGATTGGTGGTGTTACCGATGAGCAGACGTAGCTCCTTAACTCCTTTGAGCTTGTCGGCAATGCTTGTAAGTCCGGACAGAAAAAAATAGCCAACAGCGAACCTCGCCGCTTCGGTTGAACTCAGGATGCGGTTAATGTGGTCAACCAGTATCTCTTTCCGATTATCTATGATGTCATGTGTGGGCACCTAAATCTCCCTGGCAAGATTGGGATAATGGGCTCGTAGCCATTGCTCCACATCAGCGCGAAGCTGTTTGGCCAGTGC
>DFZI01000040.1:0-6906 GCA_002383665.1 Dehalococcoidia bacterium UBA4060 | reverse complement strand
GCCTGAACGGCTGCGTTATGAGCAATACTCAATCGCCAATCCGGACCGAGTTCAATAATTTCCACTTTCTCCAGGTCGCGGTCACAGATATGTAACAGTTCAGCAATCTCACCTGCCGAAGGGCGATGTTTCACTATCAGTTTATCGTTCAGCCAGTTTTCTAAGCTCACCCTCATCGCCTATCACAAATATTTTCTCGTCCTCAAGCACGGTCTTAACAAAGTGATGGTCTTCCTTTACCTTCTTTTTGAATTCGGCAACCGGATAGACAACCGGGTTGACTTCTCGACCCACTTTTTCTTCGGCTGGCTTAAGGAGCGAGACCACATCTCCAAAGGTGATTTTCCCCACCACCATCAGGTCAATATCGCTTCTCCGGTCATCGGCGCTCCTGGCAACCGAGCCGAAGATGAAAGCAACTTGCACTTTGTCCGCCTCAGGTATCAAAGACTGTCTGAGGACATCAGCCACGCCGAAAGTCTTTCTCACGATGCTTTTAAGCTCGTTGAAGATAGGGCATTTTTCATTGGCTCGGTAATAGACCTGCCTGCCCTGCACTTCACGGATGATAATGCCGGTATCGGTCAGGTTTTTCAGCTCTCGCTGCACTGTCCCGCGCCCGATTTTCACGGCATCAAGTACCTGCTTGGTGTAAAAAGAGGCATCCGCCCGCCCGTAAAGAAAGGCAAGTACCGCCTGCCGGGTTTTGCCGAAGAGACCGCTGCATAACAGATTTTCATTCATTCGACTACGCTCATGACAGGTAATAGATATTACCCATTTCGGGTATTATCTTACCCACATTGGGTAACAAAATCAAGTATTAGACACTACCGGCTTTACTTAATCGTGCTTCTACAAGGTTGATTACCGCCTCATAAACGGCATCACGCTCGCCCTGGGTGAGATTAAGAATATCAAATACACCTTCATCCATCGCTTTACGATCGTCGCCATCAAGCTCAAGTTTTTCTGCCTTATATATAACATCCCTGCAGATTTCAGATCTCAATAATTTGGGATCAGTAAGGATTAAATTAGCCACTTCATAAGTCTGTATTTTCATAAGTCCACCACCGAAATTAGAGCGACCAGCCACATTTGCAAATAATTGTAGGATACTGCTATTAGTTGATACTGCCAATGACCAAGGATAATCATAATATGAATGTATCTCTTGAAAATTATCGCTTACAAAGAATCCATCTTTTTTAATAAAATATCGCATAACTCTATCTACTAAATAATTAACATTTATCGCTGCTTTAGGCCGTACTCCCAAATCACACCATCTTGCCCTACCAGCACAACTTGGTCTCTCATGAAACCCCTGTGACTCGCCCCATTCAATATATTCTAAAGCGGCTGTACCCTTTAACTCTTTCTTATCCTTATGACACAGGAAAATATGATATTTAAGGTCAGAGGGCTCAATCATGATCCGCTTACATTCTCTAGGGCTTTTGATGACCGGCTTCAAAAACTCTTCCTCTATTCCCCATTCCCTGATTTTTTCATCATCCAGATAGAAGAACTCATTAGCTCCAGTCTTAATGCCAAATCTTACCTCAGCAACATCCCCCAATCGCACCAGCTTGCCCTTGCCCTTTTCCAGAATCGTCCAGTAGATATCGGGGGCTCTGAGGTATTTGCCTCCCCACTTGTTGCCGATGTAGCGGGCATTCTTAATCAGGAGCCCGGCCCGACTTTGCTTATCAGCAGTGGCACTGTCGGCATCCTCTTCCGAAGGCGTCTCGCAACCTTCTTCCAGGAGCTTGCTTTGCTGAATGGGGAAGACGCGATACTCCTTAGTCTCCTTACGCTCGGTTGCCTCTTCAACCTCGTCAAAGATTACCGGTGACAGGATGTGCTCAAAAGGCACACGAAACATGACAAAGCGGGCTGTCCTATCCAGCGCCCACTCCCGACGGTCATCCGGCGGTGATAACAGCACAATTACCGAGTTGACATCGGCATTGGCAAAGGTCCGCTTAACCTGATTATCCAGCACCAGCTTGATATGGCAGTGCTTGAGCAAGAACTCNNTGAAAGCCCGCGCAGGTAAAAATATATGTACAGGTCACTCTTGGCATCGATCTTGCGTCCCGGCGCTTTGCTGCCAGCCCTGTAGCCAAAGAAGTTAGGGAACGCCTGAGCTACCGAAAGCGCCAGCTTGGCCTTATATTCCTTTTTATCATCCGTGACTTTAACGCCCTGTACTGCAGGCGCGGCAATCGCTTCCTGCCGCACATAGGGAGGATTGCCTATGACAATATCAAATCCTTCGCTCTCACCTTCAAAGATCTCTACAAAGGCAATATCCCAGACAAAAGGCATTTCTCTGGCGGTTTCCAGTGCTCTTTGCGCAGCCTCTACCTGAGCCAGCTCTACAGTGAGATTTTCGATCTGTTTTTGATATCTTGGCGCATCGAGGTCAACCTGATGTGCCGTCTGCTCAACGGTGCCATCCAGCCTTATCCTTTGCTCTGCTGGGCCTTCTATCTTGCGGCGCAGGGATTTGATGTCTTCCTGCAGAGCATGCTGGCGGGCAGTCAGAATATCTGAAAAGAGACGCTTTTCCTCATTTTTTAAAGCCTCCGCCGTGGGGAACCGGCAAGCTGCATCATTATTGTAGAATTTGAGCTTCTCATCCTTTAAGGCTGTGATGCGGGCTTTTAATGACGATGGTATCACCTTTGAGGTGGAAATGTGCCCCAGATTAATGCCGCCCACCTCCTGCACCAGGCTATCACCACAGCGAATCTTGAATGAGAAATGGGGCAGGAGAGGTTCATTGTTGGGGCGAACGTGTAATTCTGCCTGCGGTATCTCAGCATCGATAATCAGCGCCAGCCAGAGCCGCAGCTCCGCAACATGGCATGCCCACTCCATCACATCCACGCCGTAGAGCGATTGGCCGATTATACGCTTCTTGCGCGCATAAGATGCTTCGGTTATGCCGAGCTGTAGATTAGATCTTTCCTGCAGGGCATTCAGGATATGGAGCATGCCCACCAGAAACGAGCCTGAGCCGCAGGCAGGGTCCAAAACGGTGATATTGTGCAGACAATCATTCAGAGTAGCCCAGAGACCGGCTTCAGCTACAGCTCTATCCGCTTCAATCTTTTCATCAGGCTCCAGAGCAAACACGAGCTGGTTGAGCAGCTCTTTCCTCTTCTCTCCCAGATGGTTTGCCAGATAATCGACCAGGGATAGACGGCACATCAGGTCCAGCTCGGTCCGGGGCGTGTAAAAGATGCCGGCCTCACCGCGTTTATTCACTTCTTCGGATACATTGACCAGACTTTCATAGACCTTACCTATCATCTCCGGGTCAACGGCTACTTCCTTATCCAGCGGGCTATCTTCCGAGATGGTGAAATTGTAGCGTTCCAGAAATTTCTGAATCTGCTCGAAACGCCTGTCCGAAATGGTAGCTCTATGTTCCTGGTCGAATTGGTTTTCAGTGAAAAGACCACCATTGAGATATGGCGCCAGGGATAGAGCCTCTTTAATTTCAGTGGGAAAATAGTTATGACCACCATGGAATTTGTTATTGAAGGCTTCAAAGAAAAGTACTTTCAGCCAGTTATCCACGAACGAATTCTGACTCTGTCCGGAGCGCTGATAGCTCTTCCAGAAGTTGAGAAGGAAGTCGCAATCGTTCCCCAGCCAGCCTTTTCGCTGGATAAAATAGATGAACATGCAACGGTTGAGAAACTGGAGTGAATAATCGTGCGCCCAGACAGGGTCGTTCACCTGTTTATTCAGGTCATTTTCCAGAATCCTGAAGATAGCCTCATATTCCTTAAAGAACTGCCTGGTTACGGCCTCGACATCAAAGGCCTCATCATGTTTGGACTGGATGGTGAGCGGCGGCAAATCGGATATATCGGGTTGTATTGCTTGCAGGTCGAGCATGGCAATGCGCTCGGCAGCAGTGCGAAGGCGTTCTTCCGGGCTGACGCTGATACGGCGGAACAGACGGCGTTTTTCTGTTTCCGTTTCGTATTTTACGTTGATAAAGTGCCAGCGGTCCTGTGATTGGTTGGAAAAGATAAATAAAGCACAGAGATGTTCCTTGAGAAGCTGGGTAATTACAGGACGCTCCTGCCCCAGAAGCAATCTGCTTTGCGGCAGCCGGCAGTATATGACGTGGAAGTCTTTATTGCGGCCGCCTCCGGCAAACAGGATAGGGTCTTCAGCAAGGGCACTGGATGCAGTGTGACCCCAGCCGTGGCGGGAAAGGGGTTGATTTATACGGTCATAGCTTAGCTTGGACCAGAAAAGCTTTTTAAGAGGCTCTAATCCGCGCAGGCCTTTAAGCAGCTCCAGGACAGATTGTTCACGTTCCGGATGATTTATTGCTCAGCCTCCCCCAAGAATTTGTATCACAAATGTTGTAATATCTTATATCACAGCAGCAGTTAGTTCAACAGCATAATGCCTGTGCTATAACGCAGGTAACGTGCAGCACGGCAGCCTATCATTGTATTAATAGTCCCTGCCCTGTAAATCACCGACCTGGCGGTTGCTTATCTCTCTGACCTGCAATTTGCCAAAGCACGCAAGTATGCCAGGGCTGCACTGCGAATTGAACCGGAAAGCAGCCTGGCAAGAGATGTCCTCGATAATATCAACCGATTTCAAAAAGAGTTTAAACAGTTTGGAAAACCCTGACATGGCTTTCAGCCTATTCAATCCCGCTAAATGCTTGCGTTAGAGACCAGCGCATCAGAATTCTCCTACCTGTTTATCGATGACCAAACGGAATATCATAATGTGATTCGACAGATTTCTATATTGTTGAATCAGGCTCGTGCATCATTGTATTCAGAAATCTGATAAACTCTTCTGCACTGACGATTTTTATGCCATGGTATTCCTTAAGCTGTCGTAGTGCCTTGTCACCGGTCGCAATGAACTGAGCCTTGCCTTCAACAGCGCAGGAGATTATCTTGTCATCGCCAGGGTCAGGGGCTACGCCCTTAATAGCTAATTCGCCAGTGACGCAGTTACTCTTGTGAATTAAAGTAAGAATAAAAGCCTGAATATCGGTTTCAGCGAGGTGATATTTCACCTGGATGCGCGGCAAGTGTAAAACGCAGTTTATCTCTTCGACAATTTCGCGAGATGTAACCAGGATAAACTTCCCTGCTCGCCAGCTTTTCTCGATCTCTCTGGGATAGCTAAAGGGAGATATGAGCGACGAGATGAGTAAATTGGTATCTACTACCGCTTTGACCATCGGCCATTCCTGCGGCGAATTTCAGCAACGGCCTCGGTTACATCCCTCTCCACCTCTTCAAAGGGAACCCCTTTGTTTCTCTCAGCCACGTCTTCCCAGCGATTGAATAGGGCTTCTCTGGCCATTTCACTCGTGCTGGTTGCCAGAAGAAACAATTCTACATTCTGCCTCGGAATGCGATAGTTTCGCCCCAGCCTGGAGGCGGTGAGCTTGCCCTCCCTGATATAGCGATAGACCGTATCTTTGCTGAGCTGAAGATATTCGGCCACCTGCTCGGGAGTCATAATCTCTTTTACTGCTTCCATTGTAGTCCTCCAGGCTTTATTATAGTATTCTTGTTTATTTTTGACTATTTATCTTGATAGTTGTTCTACCACTTTGAAATTGACTGTCAACGCATCGTTACGCTACACTCATATTCAGCAGACAGGGCACGTTAGGGTCATATGAGGATAAAAAAATCTTTATTCTGCCTGGTTGCCGTGGTATTGTTGCCTGCCGCCTGTGCCATCCCGGTTACGCCGCAGGAGCCGGCAAAAACGCCATCTGCCGGGCAGCAACCATCTTCCACTGCCCAACCAGCATCTCCTCTCCCCGGGCAGGAGCCGCTGCCGAAGCCGATTGTCACCGGTAACCCGGTGGAGACCTGTCTCAACAGCAGGTATTCGGAGCACAGCCTCAGCGGCACCGCCAGCAAACAGCAGATAGCCAATATTTTATGGGCGGCGGGAAGGGCCCCCCTCACCGGCGCCTACCGCCATATTTATGTGTCCACGCCAGAAGGGGAATATCTGTATGATCCCGCCACGCATGCGCTCAGCCGTCACTCAGACCAGCGTGTGACCGATGGCGCCTTTGTGATCAACTGCGAGAGCGAGCTTGCCTTCGATACAGGCACTGCCTATATGCTGGCCATGCTTGCCTCCGTCTCCCTGTGGAACAGCAGCGAGCCGGCGGTGGCGAGCTGTCCGAAAATGACAAGCCTGCATTTCGGTGTGCAGAATGTGAAGGGGCTGACCACCGAGCTGGTAGCACTTTCCTCCCCCCAGGGCAGTCCCTCATGGCTGCCGGACCCATCCACCACCGGGAATAACAAGCTCGAAGAGGTGCTGGCAGATTTGAAGTATGGCACCCAATTTTCCGCTGGAAACCTGACGCCCCAGCAGATATCACAACTTCTATGGGCAGGCTATGGCTGCACGCCCCATATGACCTCCAATAGAAGGGCGGGCCTGACGGTCCCCTCAGCCATGGCCAAATATTATTTAACGGGGACAATTTACCTGGCCAGCGAGAGCGGCGTCTACCGCTATCAGAACAGAAACCCGAACACGGATCTGACCACCAGGGACCACCGGCTCGAACCAGTAAGCTCCGGCGACGCCACAGCCAGCCTGAAGGCTGCCGTCAGCGGACTGCCGCAGGCACCGTGCTATGTGATCATCTGTCTGGGGGCAGCCACAGCGGGAAATGCCCAGGAGCAGACCTTCGCACTTATGGAGGCGGGCTTTGTTGGCGGCAATATGCTGGCGCAGGCCACGGCCCTCGGATTGGGATGTAACTTCAAGACCTCCCTGACGACAGACGAGCAGACAGCCATTAGAAAAGCTACTGGCATACCTTCATCAGAGATGCCCCAGGTGATCATCAGCCTCGGC
>DFZI01000057.1 GCA_002383665.1 Dehalococcoidia bacterium UBA4060 | reverse complement strand
CTGACATCTATAGCCATACCGCTCAGCGTGTTTATCAGCGATATCGCATCCGCCCCGGCATCCTCCACAGCGCGGGCAATTTCCACAATATCCGTCACATTGGGACTGAGCTTTACCATCACGGGCAGGGATGTGGACTTCTTCACCGCACGCGTCACGCGCGCCGCCGCAACTGCATCGGTGCCAAACTGCATACCACCCTGCTTGACATTGGGACAGCTAATATTAACCTCTATGCCGCTGATACCCTTCACATCGTCCAGCTTCTTTGCTACTTTCCCGTATTCTTCCACCGTGTCACCGGCGATATTCACGAGCACCGGTACCTTCCAGCCCGCCCACACCGGCGCCTTCTCTTTTACAAGTGCATCCACACCGATATTCTGCAGCCCCACAGAGTTCAGCAGGCCAGAGGTCACCTCCACGATCCTGGGTTGGGGATTGCCCTGGCGAGGCTTGAGCGTTGTTCCCTTGCAGATGATAGCGCCCAGATGCTGAATATCCAGCAGGCCATCCCAGTCATCACCGTAACCGAAAGTGCCGGAAGCGCCGATGACCGGATTGGTCAGCTTCAACCCAGGCATGATGCTTACGCTTAAGCCGGCTTTAGCATTCATATCCTGACTTCCGGTTTCCTCTTCTGCACCGACTTCAGCTTGCCATCCATGCTCAGCTTCTTGTCACGTCTGTCGTCGATCTTGAGTGTCGTAATAGACCTGGCAGCACCCTTGAGGAAGGGCACTTCATGCATTTTGCGTGTAGCCTTGAGCACGTCTTCCAGACTGCCTTCCAGTATCGTACTCATAGGCGTCAGCCTGTAGCTGACGGTTTTGACATCATCCAGCACGTCGATACAGGCAGCAACATATTCGCTTACGCTGGTGCCGCCGGTGCCCACTGGCACAATTGATATCTCTGCCACGACTTTATTGGTTTTCATAGTCTCACCCCACCTGTATTACTGGATATAGTATATTACAAGCCGGTCATGAAATAACAGGCAGGGCGGTTAATACATATGAATTATAAATATGCTAAAATTTTTTCATTGGATTTTGTTTAATGAGCATGGAGCAGGACAACGGCTACTATCTCAGGAAAATGCGAGATGGGGATATCCCCCAGGTGCTGGAGATAGACCTTGAAGCTTTCCCTACACAATGGCCCCACCCCACTCTCAACTCATTTCGACATGAGATGCGCAACAGGCTGGCACACTACATAGTGGTATATCGTAACAATACCGAACGCAGATATATTCCGCCGCCGGGCAGCACGGCCTGGTCCAGGGCTATATCACGTATCCGGTACCTGTTCAACCATGACAGGTTCTTCGGTCCCGCTTCAAATCTGGACAGGTATAAGCTGGTTGGCATGGCCGGCATCTGGATGATGGTGGATGAAGCACACATCGTTACCATCGGTGTGAGAAAAGCTGAGCGCAATCATGGTCTGGGTGAATGGATGCTCATCTACATTATTGATATGGCCATCCAACTTGGTGCTAAAATAGTTACGCTGGAAGTGCGCGTTTCCAATACGGTTGCGCAACAGCTTTACGCCAAGTACGGTTTCACCATAGTTGGAACACGGCGTAAATATTATTCGGACAACGGAGAAGATGCCTATATCATGAGCACCGAGGCCCTTATGTCAGACGAATACCAGGCACGCTTTCAGCGGATGAAGTACGAACACCGCCAGCGCTGGAAGCATTGCTGTGAAATTAACTGAAGTATTTTTGGAGGATATAACATGGGAGAAATGAAAAGCGCATGGCAGATAGCCATGGAAAAGGCCGATCAGTTGGGCAAGGCCAGCCCTGAAGAGATGAACCACATGAAGTACGTGCCGGAAGGCAACAGGTTGGCATCCATGTTCCTGCTGGACGACAAGATGAACCTGGTGACCGAGATAGCTAAACTTCAGGCCGGCGAAGCCGAGAAATATGTCAAAAAGGGCGTGGAGGAGATATTGCTGCGCAATATCACGCTGCCCCATAACGAAGAGGACATGCGCCGGGCCAAAAAGTCGATGGACGGTCTGCGCACCATCAAAAACAACAAGAAGCAGGTCGAGGAAGTTTTCGGCCTGATCAACAACCTCATCAACCAGTATCAACTGGCGCTGCAGCAGACCTACAATGAGTTCAAGAAGAAAGCCGAGACAGCTCTGCAACAGGCAGCCCGTAACATGCGGCCTCAGCGTGGTAATCAGATGAGTGTTGAGGAGCAGCTACAGTTGCAGATACAAGAGGAATGGCGCCAGGTACACTCCCAGCTGGATGCCCAGTACGAGGAGGTCCTGGAGACACACAGGAAGAAGCTCCGGGAAATAGCCTGAGCGCTCTGAGGCTTATACTATATTTTGCGGAGCGTGTTGGCCACAGCATTGGTGCACACAGTTTTATAACAGGCAGTCTGTTTTTCTGCATTTTCTATCAGTATGCAGTTTGGAGTTGATATAATCTTTAGTATGCAAGCGCGTGTAATTCGTTTGTGCTCAGCCGCTGTTTTTATCGCGCTGATGGTAACAGCGGTCTCCTGCACATGTACCCAGGACAGCCAGCCTGAGGAAAAGCCGTACTCCTTTTCCCCCTCCACTAACGGTGGAGAGCAGTTGCAGCCGGGCACAATTACCATCACAAATCCCACAGCAACTCCCCCATCGACGGTGCAGTTGCCTTCAACAGGGCAGCCACCCGAGGCCGCTGTCACATCGCAGCCCAGGACACAGGAAGTTACAAGGAATATCACCGTGACGGCTGCTAACAGCGAATTTACCATCGGCATTCCCCCAGGCTACACGGAAGAACGCGAGATAACAGCTTCCGGTCCGGTTGATATCTGGTTCAAGTATCTGACGCCCGATGTATCGCTGGAGGTTAATGGCGAGCAGATCCAGATACCGGAACGCCGGACTACAGCCAAGCTGGGCCTTGTGCAGTCCACGACT
>DFZI01000021.1:9850-23506 GCA_002383665.1 Dehalococcoidia bacterium UBA4060 | reverse complement strand
ACCTCACCCAACGACTGGGTTGACTGATCTTCTGACGGTGACCTTAACCTGTTAAGTACCTTTTTCATGATCTTGGGATGCAATACCGGCTCACCCGTCATTACCTGTCTGATGGCATCGATCAACTCCTGCCCGCTCGATTCCTTTAGCAAATAGCCTGCTGCACCTGCTTCAAGTAATGCGAAGACATATTCATCATCATCATAACCCGTCAACACCAGGACAGCCATATTGGGATATATTGCCTTTATCTGTTTGGTTGCTTCTATGCCATTAAGCCGTGGCATCGACACATCCATAATAATAATCTCAGGTTTATATTTCTTGGCCAACTCAACTGCCTCAATTCCGTCGCTTGCTTCCCCGACTACCTCAAAATCATTCTGCGATTCCAGCAGCCGTCTTGTACCTTCTCTAACTACTTTGTGATCTTCGGCCAGTAGAATTCTTATCTTATCCATTTTTAATCCCCGCTGGCAGTGATTATATATTATATGTCATGTCCAAGCCAATTGATTGATCAGTCGGTATAAATGCTTACGCATTTTAAACGATTTACTTAATTCAATTTTACGATCATTATGCTTAAATATCCATCATGACTCCCTGTAAAATTTACAGCAAGCAACGATTAAGCTTTGTGGCGGATGAAAACCCGACTATTTTTATTTACATTTTAATAATACTCTGCATCTGATTTGCTTGTAATACGCCTTCAATTAAACAGGCTAAATTTATAATGTCCGAAGATACCGCTGGGAAATTTAAACAGTCAGATCGTTCATTAGCTGAAGGACTCCAAAATTTCTGGGCCGGTAAATCCTCGTGCTGGGAAATGTGCCATTGTCCCATCATGATACGCGAGGAATGCCCTGTCTCCAAATACCAGTTTTTACCCTGCTGGCAAATTGAGGGCACTTATTGCAAACTTGACGATTTCGGCGAATCAGGGTCTGACGTAACTATATGTGAAGTATGCAGAGTATATAAAAGATATGGCATGAATGAGCGGATCGAGTTAAAGCTTTTCGGCAGAGGAATAGACAGTTCACTGAAATCCCTTGAAAGAGCGGTCAAACATTGACTACCAACGAACCGTATATTAGAATTTGTACTTGGTTGGGTGGTTTTCATGTTGTAAATCAGGGGAATGAAGCCGACGGACTTTATTCCCTTTTTTAATTTATATTATCCTGAGATAGGAGGTTTTTTATGGCCAAACAAAAGTCAGCACCAGTACCCACTACTGACACAGGGAGGGGGTTAGCTGGCAAAGCCTTCCAGCGAATCCAGGGTATTATCGATGATACTGGCGGTCAGGCCGGTGCACCCATACGTGTCTTGCAACAGGCTCAAGGTATTATCGGTTACCTTCCTCCTACAATCCTCAAGACAATCTCGCGAGACTTGAAGATACCGCTGGCCGAGTTGCATGGTGTAGTCACATTTTACAGTTTTTTCACGATGCAACCCAAGGGCAGACACGTTATCCAGGTTTGCTTGGGAACGGCCTGTTACGTGAAAGGTGGCCAGGAAATACTCAACGTACTGAAGAAGGAATATGGCCTCGAACCGGAAGGCATCACTCCGGACGGTAAATTTTCTCTGGAAACTGTGCGTTGCCTTGGCTGCTGTGGACTGGCGCCGGTAATTGCTATCGGCGATGATATCCACCGTAAGGTCAAACCGGGTCAGATCAAAGACATCCTCAATATGTATCATTAGGAGGTAATGAAGTGCCAAAGATAACCTCTCTGGAAGAGTTGCTGAAACTTCAAAAATCAGTCGAACCAAAACTCAAAGTTCGCGGCGACACAAACTTCAGTCACTTTAAATCCACTCCCGAAATCTGCATCCAGCAGTGTAGAGGTATGGGCTGCACCGCAGCGGGCGGCGACAGGATCACAGAGTTATTCGAAGGCCTGATCAAGAAAAAGGGCCTGTCTACCAAGGTCAATATCGTTAGGACAGGCTGCCTCGGCCCCTGCGAAATGGGACCAACTGTCATCATCAACCCCGGCGACATCCTTTATGTCAGAGTAAAACCTGAAGATGTAAATGAGATTTTCGAGAAACATATTATGAAAGGTGAGATCGTGGAAAGGCTGGTTTACCATGATCCAACCACCAAAAAGGCCATACCAGAGCGCCTTAAAATCAACTTCCTGGCTGATCAGGAATTCCGCATCTTACATAATAATGGCATCATCGATCCCTGGGATATCGAAGAATATATTGCTCGCGGCGGATATGAAGCTCTGGGTAAGGCTCTGTACAAAATGAAGCCAGACGATGTCCTGGAAGAGGTAAAGAAGGCCGGTCTCAGGGGCAGGGGAGGAGCAGGCTTCCCAACTGCCACTAAATGGGGCTTCCTCAAGAGCTCTCCGGGCGATGTGAAGTATCTCGTCTGCAACGGAGATGAAGGTGATCCGGGAGCTTATATGAACCGTGCTGTGCTGGAAGGCAACCCCCATTCAATCATTGAGGGCATGGCCCTGGGCGCTTACGCGGTCGGCAATGTAAAGCAGGGCTTCGCCTATATTCGTGCAGAGTACCCACTGGCCATCGAAACGCTCAGTGCAGCCATTGCCCAGGCACGTGAATACGGACTGCTGGGTAAAAATATTATGGGGACTGATTTTGAATTCAACCTCGACATCTTCCCCGGCGCAGGCGCTTTTGTCTGCGGCGAAGAGACTGCCCTGCTGATCTCCATTGAGGGCAAACGTGGCATGCCCAGGCAGAGACCTCCCTTCCCATCCAACAAGGGACTCTTCGGCAAACCTTCAGCCATTAACAACGTCGAAACATGGTCAATCGTACCACGCATTATTCGTGAGGGTGCTGAATGGTTCGCAAGAGTCGGCAGCGAAAAAAGTAAAGGCACCAAGTCATTCAGTCTTGTAGGCAAGGTCAACAATGTGGGGCTGGTCGAAGTACCCCTAGGCACCAGCCTCGGTAAAATAGTCTTCGATATCGGCGGTGGCATACCCAATGGCAAAAGGTATAAGGCCACCCAGATAGGGGGGCCTTCCGGCGGTGTTATTCCCATTGAGCATGTTAATGTGCCGGTTGATTATGAATCGGTTACTGCTCTGGGTGCCATCATGGGCTCAGGTGGCCTAGTAGTCATGGATGAAGATAGCTGCATGGTGGATGTTGCAAAATTTTTCCTGCAGTTCACCAGGGATGAATCATGCGGCAAATGTGTACCGTGCCGAGCCGGCATTCCCAAGCTGCTGTCACTACTCAATAAGATCACCAGCGGAAAAGGCACTCTGGAAGATATCGACAAAATACTTGAGCTTTCCGAGATGATCCAGAAATCTTCCATCTGCGGATTGGGGCAGACAGCTCCCAATCCGGCGGTATCAACCATCCGACATTTCAGGGATGAGTACGAAGCACATATCATTGATAAGAAATGCCCGGCAGCGCTGTGCCAGGCACTGTTCAGGGCACCCTGTCAGCATACCTGCCCAGTCGGGCTGGATGTCCCCGGTTATGTAGCCTTGATCAAGGATGACAAGCCTGCCGAGGCTTACAAATTAATCATGCAAAGGCTTCCTCTGCCTATGACCGTTGGCCGTGTCTGCCCACACCCTTGCGAGAGGAAATGCCGCAGGGGTCAAGTGGAGGATCCCGTAGCCATCAGACATCTCAAACGTTACGCTGCCGATTACGCCTGGGAACATGGGATTGCCTATACACCCGAGATCAAGGCCGCTAAAGCTGAACGGGTAGCGATCATCGGAGCGGGCCCTGCTGGCCTGTCCGCAGCCTGGGACCTGGCAATCGAGGGTTATAAAGTAACAATCTTTGAGGCTCTTCCCGTAGCAGGCGGCATGCTGGCGGTCGGTATACCTGAATACAGATTACCCAAGGAGATACTCAATAGAGAAATTGATAATATTAAGAAGCTTGGGATTGAGATCCGGCTTAATACTCCCGTCAATGATATCAACACGCTGTTTAAAGAAGGATACAAAGCAGTATTTGTCGGCATAGGCGCACACAAGGGAGATAAGTTGGGAATCCCCGGTGAGGACGTTGAGGGTGTGTACGATGCCATCGAATTCCTACGGAATATCAATCTGGGCAAATACATCAGCGTGGGTAAAAAGGTTGCCGTGGTCGGCGGTGGTAATTCTGCCATAGATGCCGCCAGGGTCGCCCTGCGCAAAGGGGCTGAAGAAGTCCACATCGTTTATCGTAGGGAACGGGCCGATATGCCTGCAGAAGAAGAGGAAATTGCGGCGGCAGAGGAAGAGGGAATTAAGATCCATGTCCTTACTACACCTGTTAAAGTCATCAGTAAGGACGGAAAGGTTGCTGCTATCGAGTGTCAAAAGATGGCACTGGGCGATTTCGACAGGAGCGGAAGACGCTCACCCAAAGCTATCAACGGCTCAGAATACACTATTGAGGTCGATATGTTGATCGAAGCAATTGGTCAGCAACCGGATACCGCTTCACTGCGTCTCGGTGAGGTCAAGACCGGCAAGGGAGGCACGCTAATAGCTGACAAGCGCACCCTGGCCACAGACCAGAAAGGTGTATTCACAGGCGGTGATGCCTTTACAGGGCCTCTAACTGTCATCGAAGCTATAGCTTCCGGCCAGCGGGCTGCTGCCTCTATAAAGAGATTTCTGGAAGGGAAAGACCTTATACCTACGGTAGACAGGAAGGATGCCGAGTCCATCACCTACTCCAATGTTCCTCCAACTGATGCAGAGACAGCCGAACATGCCAGAGTAGGCATCGCCGAGATCAGGCCGGCAGACCGCAGAACTTCGATGAGAGAAGTAGCTCTGAATTACACAGCCAGAGAAGCCAAAGAGGAATCCAGCAGATGCCTGAGATGCGATATTGGATAGGAGATAAGGCAAATGAGTGAAATAACATTAACGATAAATGGTAAACAATGCAAAGGCAAGCAGGGCGATAGCGTTCTGGATGTCTGCGTAGCCAATGGGATTGAACTGCCTACCCTTTGCCATTTCAAAGGTCTGAGCGATGTGGGCGCCTGTCGGATGTGCCTGGTTGAGATCGAAAAGGAAAGGAACTTAGTCCCGGCATGCACTCATCCTGCCAGTGACGGCCAGGTGGTAAGGACCAGTACTGAAAAGCTGGAAAAATACCGCCGTCTCATTCTGGAGCTGCTCTTCACAGAGCGCAATCATCTCTGCGCCTACTGTGTGGCCACAGGCGATTGTGAATTGCAAAAGCTTGCTTACAAATACCAGATGGATAATGCCAGGTACGAATATGCCTGGCCTGTCAAGACCGTAGACTCATCACATCCTTATATAGTTATGGACCACAACCGCTGCATCCTATGCGGCAGGTGCATCAGGATCTGCGACGAGATCACCGGAGCGCATGCACTGGACTTCGGCAAACGCGGCTGGAAGACAAATGTTTGTGCTGATATCAACCAGCCCTTGGGCGAGTCATCATGTATATCCTGTGGCGGTTGCTTCCAGGCCTGTCCTACCGGAGCCATTTTCTCCAAGGCCAGCGCCTACAAAGGTAAGACCGCAGAATGCACAGCAGTATCTTCTGTTTGCACCATCTGCGGCGTCGGCTGCGATATCAAAGGTCTGGTTAAAGACAATCACCTGGTGAAGATTGAAAGCCCCGACATGGCAAAACCACGCGGCCTGCTCTGCCAAATGGGACGCTTCGAATCGCTCTACAATCCGACAGAAAAGGTCAGGACCCCTCTTAAACGTAATAGCAAAGGCCAGTTGCAAAGCTGCACTTATAAAGAGGCCTTTGAAACTATAGCCAAGGGACTTGGCTCAGGTGACACAGTAGCCGGGCTCGCCTCCGGTCGTGCCAGCAATGAAGCGCTCAAAGCCTTCTCCGATCTGATGACAAAAACGCTCGGCAGTAAATTGGTCGATACCCTTGATGGGAATGACTTCAGAACAATCACAGAAGGCATCGCCAGATTTGATGCCAGGGCTGGGCTGGGCATGGAAGCCAGCCTTGAAGAAATACTGACGGCTGATAGCATTGTGGTGATAGGCGCCAACCCGATTAAGTCTCATCCAGTCGTTGGCTCATACATACTGCGGGCAACAGCCAAAAATAAGTCCAATCTTGTAGTCATTGATCCACTGCGCAATCCCTTCACTTTCCGGGCAACGGTCTGGCTGAGGCCTCCTGAGGGTAAAAAGGCACTCGCTGTCAAAGCCATCGGGAAAGCTATCGTTGAGCATGGTTTGCCTAAATCCGCCGGCGATAAAAGCAAGTTTTCAGTCAATTTCAAGGATACCGATATCAAAAAAGCTGCCAAAGACCTCGATATTGATGTACATGATATTAATAGAGCAGCCGAGGTTTTAGCTGAGAGCAAAAATGGAATTATTATCTATGGCGATGGTGTATTGCAATATAAAGATGCCGACATAGTGGCATTGATCCTTAACCTGGCTGCTTTGATCAATACTCAACCAAAGGTAATATCTCTTAAACGCTATGGTAACAGCCGCGGTGCCTGGGATGCCGGCCTCGGAAATCCGGATAATACAGTTGCAGCAGAGCTTAACAAGGGCAAGGTTAAGGGTGCATACCTGCTTCTGGCAGACGATCCGGCTGAGTCGCAAGCCTTGGCCGACAGTCTGGGTAGCGTAGAATTCGTCGTAGCTCAGGCCAGTTATCTTTCCCCGGTAACTGCCTTGGCCAGCGTTGTCCTTCCTTCATTGCACTGGACTGAGTCGAAAGGTACTTATACTACGATAGATGGTATTCTGAAATCAACAGCCCCTATAGTTAAAGTGAGTGAGGACATACTGACGGATGCCGACACGATCAAAGAAATTGCCAGTCGTCTTAAAAAATAAGGCCTTAAGGAGTAAACAAATGGCAAAAGTAAAAATTGCTACAGTCTGGCTCGAATCATGTGCAGGATGCCACATGTCTCTGCTTGATGTTGATGAGTTTATAATAGACCTGTCCAAGTTGGTGGAGTTTCGCAGGAGTCCCATCACCGATATCAAAGGTTTTGATGATGTTGTCGTCGGTATCATAGAAGGCTGCATCGGCAATGAGGAAGAAAAAGAAGTAGCAGAGGAGCTACGACAGCACAGCCAGATCATCATGGCGCTGGGAGATTGTGCCTGTTTTGGGGGTGTATGTGCTATGCGCAATACTCTGGATAAAGCAGATGTGCTGAAGCGGGCTTACATTGATACACCCAGCACATACAAGGGTAAGATACCTAAATCACCGGGCGTACCAGAGCTGCTGAACAAGGTCTATCCGGTAAATCAGATAATCAAGGTCGATTGCTACATACCTGGTTGCCCCCCCGAACCTGAAGCCATTAAATATGGCCTTACCGAGTTGCTGGCCGGCAGAATACCTGTTGTGCCCAGCAATATAATGCGCTTTGATTAAAGAGGTGAGATATGGCAAGTAAAACGATAGAAATCAATCCCATCACCCGAGTTGAAGGTCATGGCAAAGTCACCATTCAACTGGATGATGCTGGCAATGCAACTTCAGCCCGCTTTCATAACACACAATTCCGTGGTTTTGAAAAATTCTGCGAAGGGCAGGTATTCTGGGAGATGCCCAACCTGACTGCTCGCATCTGTGGCATCTGTCCTGTCAGCCATCAGCTTGCTTCAGCCAAGGCTTGCGATGCCATACTTGGCGTCGAGCTTACCCGACCAGCCAAGCTCTTGAGGGAATTGCTTCATCTGGGACAGTTTATTCAGTCCCATGCTCTGCACTTTTTCCACCTGGCCAGTCCCGATTTTCTGTTGGGATTCGACTCTGATCCCGCTACCAGGAACGTCATCGGGCTTATCGGTGCTGACCCCAAGCTGGCCACCGAGGCAGTCAAACTACGCAGCTTCGGTCAGACTATCATCAAGAAACTGGGAGGTAAAAAAGTTCATATGAATGCAGCCTGCCCAGGCGGCATGACCACAGCTCTTAATGCTGAAGATAGGGATGCCTTTCTCAGGCAGATCGACTGGGCAATCGCAGATTCACAACTTGCCATTAACATACTCCTCAATTTTGTAACCAGGAATAAGGAAATGGTTGATAGCTTCGCCACCTTTCCTTCAGCCTACCTTGGCATGGTCGACAGGGATAATAACCTGGCCATTTACGATGGCAACCTCAGACTGGTTGATGCCAAGGGCGTTGTGCTGGAAGACCAGTTCAATCCAGCTAATTACCTGGACATCATAGCAGAGTATGTTGAAGACTGGTCATATATGAAATTTCCTTTCTATAAGCCGCTCGGCTACCCCGGTGGAATCTATCGTGCTGGACCACTAGGCCGTCTCAATGTATGCACTGGCATCACCACACCACTGGCCAATGCCGAACTGAAGAACTTCAAGAACCTGAGCCGTTCCGGTTTAGTGGAGGGCTCCATGTATTTCCACTATGCACGGTTGATCGAGTTGCTCTATGCCATCGAAAAGACACAGGTGATACTTGAGGACAAGGATGTTCTCTCCACCGACCTCCAGGTCAATTCAACTAAATATAATGAGCGAGGTGTGGGCGTGGTAGAGGCACCGAGGGGGACACTATTCCATGATTACTGGGTCGATGATACAGGCAAGATCACTGGCGTAAACCTTATCGTGGCAACCGGCAATAACAATGCTGCTATGAACCGCTCTGTATACGAAGTCGCCAAACAGTATATCAAAAACGGAAGAGTTACCGAGGGCATACTCAACAGGGTTGAGGCCGCCATCCGTTGCTATGATCCTTGTTTATCTTGTTCAACCCATGCACTGGGGCAAATGCCTCTGATCATCCAACTCAGAGATCCTGCAGGCAACATAATAGACACTATCTGCAAATAACCCTTAAAAGATTCTGACAAGGCTGGTTACAGATTTGTAATCAGCCTTGTTTTTTGATATCGTTGTTGAATATGAACTGCACAATTATTATCGATGGAAGTGAAATCAGCGTGAAAACCGGGATCAACCTGTTGTGGGTTGCGCTTGATCATGGCATCGATATCCCCAACCTTTGCAACGTAAAAGATATACCCCGGCCTGCAGCTTCCTGCCGGCTCTGTTACGTTGAAATAAAAGGCCGCCCTGAGCCGGTTACTTCATGTACCGAGACAGCGCATGACGGCATGGTGATAGCGACTGATAGTGTGGCAATTAAAAGACTGCGAAAATTTTCCTTCGATCTCCTCCTCAGCCATCACCAGGTAAACTGCTCGGTTTGCCCCGTTAACGGCAAATGCGAACTGCAACGTATCGCACACTCACAGCATTTCAAAATCCTCGAGAGGCGCTTTAACAGGATGGATCCTTCCATAGAGGAAGATAAAAGTCACCCACAATTTAATTACAACCCCAATAAGTGTGTGCTGTGTGGCAGATGTGTTTACATTTGCACCAGCAAAGGCTCAGGTGTGCTGGATTTCGCCTACCACGGCATTAATACCAGAGTCTCTACTTTTGCAGGAATCCCACTGGCAAAGACTGGTTGCAATACCTGTCTTGAATGTGTAAGGGTCTGCCCAGCAGGCTCATTTTATCTAAAATAATTAAGGATCAGCTTAAGCGATGACTACTACGAGTAACAATCAAGATATTATTCCGCAGGACAAGGCCGAAGAACTGGCAGAGGCCTTTCTCAAAGAGCGACATTATAACTATGATAAAGTCATATTCCAGACGTGTGAACATGTACAAGTCGGAAATCTGCTTGTTTACAGGTTCAGCGGACTGCTGATAGAGAAAACCCGTGCCCTCATTGAGATATTAGCCCGCGACAAAAGCAGTGTCACCTATAAATTCGTCATTGAAATAAATTCAGACAGCGGCAGGGTGCTAAATTACTACCTTATCTAAACCTGATAGTAGGTTATTCCTCCCAGGCATCTTTACCCAGCAACGGCACGAAACGGCACCCGCCCAGGTTAATTACTTCGTTGCCGTGCTGGCCACGGATGACTTTCAATAGCTCCTGTTCCCAACGCGTTCCCACTGGGATTACCATCTTGCCTCCCACTCTCAACTGCTTAACCAGTGCTTCAGGTAGTGATGGCGCTCCTGCCGTTACCATAATAGCATCATACGGCGCATGTTCCGGCCAGCCCAACTCATCACCTGCGATTTTTATTGTCACGTTTCGATAGCCCAACCGGTTTAAAAGGTGACGGGCGGCTTCCGCCAGTTCTGTTATACGTTCAACGCTATATACGGTTTTAGCAAGCTGAGACAGAATGGCAGTCTGGTAACCGCTACCGGTCCCGATCTCCAGCACATCTTCCACACCGGTCAGTTCCAGAGCATTGGTCATTACAGCCACAATATAAGGTTGTGAGATGGTCTGTCCATAACCTATGCTGAGCGGCCTATCATCATAGGCCAGGTGCCTGATATTTTCCGGGACAAACAATTCACGCGGCACAGTGGCAAATGCCCGTAATACCCTCTCGTCTTTTATTTCATATGATAGGGAATCTACCAAGACCTGCCGCGCTCTGCCGAAGTCCACACAACTTAACCCCGCTAAGTTCTTAATGCAGGAACGAATGTCAAAACGATTAATATTATGATCAATGAGGCTGAAATAATACCGATGCGAATGAGATCGCTTTTCACATAATCAAATTGCCCCGGCTGCATGATGTTTACCGCTACCGCTTCCGGCTGCCTGGATTGTTTCCGGCTCGCAGCCTGTGCCGGCTGTTGTGCCGTGTTCTGGTTCGAAGCCTGTGCTTGTTGTTGCTTACTCTCACTTCTTGGCACTGCCTTGCCTGACCTGGCAGCAGCTCTCGCTTTGCGTGATTTCTTAGCCATATAATCTCTCCTGGATATTTTTGACCTGCAGATTCAAGGCCAATATATTTTTCTCCTATGTCTGTTTATATGCTTTGGTAGTGGATATGTGAGCGTGTCCCAGCACTTCCTGTACAGATTGGATATCTGCACCACTATTCAGCCTGTGCACCGCATAACTATGCCTGATAATTCGTGGGGTAACCTTGGCGGAAACTCCTGCCATATCAGCATAGCTCTGCACAATTTGCCAGAATCCTTGCCTGGTTAGCCGCTCGCCCCTCTGGTTCAAGAAAAGCGCTTTTTCCCTGTCATTGCCCAAAAGCTTTATCCGAGCGGAATCAATATATTCCCTTATAATATCAGCGACACGCTTCTCCAGAGCAATTATCCGCGGTCCGGTCTTCCGATTGTTAATAGTGATACTGTTCTCTGAAGTATTGAAATCACCGACATTGAGCGACATAAGCTCGCTAGCCAGCATACCTGTAGCATAAAGCAATTCTAACATAGCCCTATCCCTCCTGCCATCGATCGAGGGCAACCTGGCTGCTTCATCCAACACACGGTGCATATCTGATACCGATAGGGCGTTAGGAACATCTTTGTGTACTTTGGGAGCTGTCAGCTTAGGAGCAAGATCATCCTTGATCCTTCCTCGCTCGGTCATAAACTTCAGGAAAGACCTGACAGCAGCGACCTTGCGTGCTTCTGTTGACTTCTTATAATGCTTCCCCTTGAGACTAACCATGTACATCTGCAAGTGCTCTTCTGTAAGTTTTTGGGCATCATATCCGGATTTATCACTCTCTGTCTCAGAGGCGATATACTCGGCCAATTGGCTCAGGTCATTATGATACGCATCAAGCGTATTTTTCGAACACTTCTTCTCTTTTGCAAGGTAATTTAGGAATAGCCTGATATCATCCACCATATCAACAGTGTATTATTTTAACATAAATCAAAATTTGTCGAATAGACATTCCTGCGACATATTAAATTATGGCTTTGTCCACGATACTAACCAATGCTAAAATTGATATGTATATGGCTAAGTCCCACATTGAATCCTATTTGAAAACGCTACCCTCCAGGCCTGGAGTATATATTTACCGTGACGAACACGGTGATGTCATCTATGTGGGCAAATCCTCAAACCTACGCAACCGTGTGCGAAGCTATTTCCAGCATTTATCAAGCCTTTCTGAAAAGACAACACAGATGGTAGCAAAAATAGACAGGATTGATTTTGTTATTACTGAATCCGAGCTGGCTGCACTTGCGTTGGAATGCCAACTGATCAAAAAATATCGCCCTCATTACAATGTGCTATTAAAAGACGATAAGAGCTTCCCCTACATCAAGATTGACATCGAGAACGAATGGCCTACGATCAGCATCACACGTAAACGTTATAATGACGGAGCAAAATATATCGGACGCGTGCCCAGTGCCTGGTCCGCCCGCCAGACCTATGATCTCATCAAACGTATCTTCCCTCTGCGTTCATGCAATAAAGTGATCACGTGCAATGATACCCGGCCCTGCCTTAAATATCACATCCAGCGTTGCTCTGGCCCTTGTATAGGCGCCATCAGTCGTGACAGGTATCAGGATATGGTCAGACAGGTAATAGCCTTTCTTGAAGGACGTGAAGACCAGGTAATAAAAGAACTGAAAAAAAATATGCAGGCCGCCTCCGCCAGTCTGGAGTTCGAAAAAGCAGCTCAATTCCGTAACCAGATACAGGCCATACAGGAAGTGATAGCCAGCCATAAAATACCATTCAATATTCGTGGTGAGATGGATGTTATTGGGTTGTCCCGAGATAGAGATGTAGCCTGCGTGAAGATATTTTCCATCAAGGATGCAAGACTGACAGGCGATGAGCACTTCATCGTGGAAAATTTCAATGGTGAAAGCGACAGCTATATCATCGAGGGTTTCATTAAACTCTTCTATTCCTCAAGCGATCATATACCACCCCTGATACTGGTGCAATCTCCCCTGAATGACAATCTACTTATCAATAACTGGCTGAGAGAGAAAAGAGGATATGAAGTGAAGATTAAGGCACCCGTCAAAGGCATGGGATTAAGGCTAATTGAGATGGCCGCTGAGAATGCCCGTCAGCAACTTGATATTTACAAAAGCAAACGGTCGTCCCGCCCGGAGAATATGGAAGTGCTGGATAGACTTCGAAATAAACTCAGCCTCGAACATCCTCTGCACAGAATTGAAGGTTATGATATCTCCAACATCCAAGGGACATCTGCTGTAGGTAGCATGGTTGTTTTCGAAAATGGAGTGCCACATCCGGCCCATTACCGCCACTTCAGAATTCAGACTGTCCCACATTCTGATGATTATGCCATGATGCGTGAAATGCTGCGCAGGCGGTTCCAGAAACCCAACAACACAGACGAAAAGTGGGCAAAGCCTGACCTTGTGCTCATCGATGGGGGCAAAGGCCATCTGGGCGCGGCCCTCCAAGCCATGCGAGAAGTCGGGGTTACCGACATCCCCATCATCAGCATTGCCAAGGAAAACGAAGATATATTCCAACCGGGCCATCAGGCTCCGCTGTCTCTGGACAAGTCGTCCAATGAACTGCACCTGCTGCAGCGCATAAGAGATGAGGCACACAGATTTGCAATCACTTATCATCGCAAATTGAGAGCAAAACAGGGCAGAGAATCACTGCTCGATTCCATTCCCGGCATCGGACCTGTACGAAAAAAAGCACTTATTAGAAAGTTCGGCTCAGTATATGGTGTCAGGTCAGCATCTATTGAGGAGCTTACCTCAATAGATGGCATTAATGAAAGGCTGGCCCACATTATACTGGAACAGCTCGAATAAGACC
>DFZI01000021.1:6359-9799 GCA_002383665.1 Dehalococcoidia bacterium UBA4060 | reverse complement strand
GGAAGGATCGCCGACAAGATTACTAACGTAGCTGGCAGCTCAGACTACTTTCTGGGCTCTATCATAGCCTACAACAACAGTATCAAGATGAAGATAGCAGGGGTTAGCGAAAATACCTTGAGAACAACAGGTGCCGTCAGCCCGGAGACTGCCCATGAGATGGCCGAGGGAGGACGCAGGGTGCTCAATGTTGATGTCTGTGTATCCACCACAGGAATCGCCGGGCCAGGAGGGGCGACTCCCACCAAGCCAGTCGGACTCTTCTACATAGGGCTGGCTACAATAGAAGGCACCACACATGAGAAGCATATCTTCAGTGGCAATCGAGAGGAGATCAAACAAAAGGCTACTGCCACCGCCCTACAGATGATCAAAGACCACCTTGAAGCCCTTGTTAATGGCATATCAGCCATTCCACTTGAGGAAAAGCATGTTGTCACCTGTTTTCTTGAGCATGACAGGCACATCCTTATTTTACGACGAAGCCGGAAGGTCGGTACCTATAAGAGGTCCTGGGCTGGGGTCAGCGGCTACATCGAAACAGAACCTCTCGATCAGGCCTATACCGAGATTAGGGAAGAGACTGGCCTTTTCAAAAGCACGGTCAAGCTCATCAAACAGGGCCAGCCACTGGAAATTATCGACAGGGAGCTTAACCGCAAATGGGTAGTGCACCCTTTCCTTTTCCATGTGACTGACCCGGAGCGGCTGAAAATAGACTGGGAGCATACTGAATGCAAGTGGATCAACCCCAATGACCTTTCTCGCTACCAGACTGTACCCGGTCTGAAGCAGGCGCTGGACTCAGTTCTGGACTGAGAATCCATCCACTTACCTTTTCAATTCCCGCAAATCTGCTATAATCACACGAAAATGTCTTTCTCTGCGATTGCATGTTAGCCAAAATACATACAGCAGCAATGGTCGGGCTTGATGCCCGCATGGTAGAAGTCGAGGTCGATATCTCACCCGGCCTGCCCGGTATGTTTATTGTCGGTCTTCCCGATACGGCGGTCAAAGAAGCGAGGGATAGGGTAAGGTCCGCCGTGCGTAACTCAGGCTGCATATTCCCTCTGAAACGCATTACCGTAAACCTGGCACCCGCTGACCTCAAGAAGATTGGCCCCACTTATGACCTGCCGATAGCCATAGGCGTGCTCGCAAGTTCCGGACAGATAAACCTTGATGCCCAAAATGCTTTCTTCCTGGGTGAGTTGTCGCTGGATGGCAGTGTCCGCCATATCCACGGCATATTACCCATGGTCGCCATGGCCAGGGAGAACGGTATCACTAAAGCCTATGTTCCTGCTGAAGATGCCGGCGAAGCTTCCCTGGTAGAAGATATGCAGGTCTTCCCGGTTATATCTCTTGCCCAACTTGTAGCCAGCTTCCAGGGTGAAGCTGAAATAACACGTTTCATCGCCGATATCGACTGGCATGATCATGCAACAGAAGATGGTCCCCATGACCTCGCTCATGTCAAGGGCCAGGAACATGCCAAGCGAGCATTAGAGGTAGCTGCAGCAGGCGGCCATAATGTCCTGATGGTGGGGCCGCCGGGCAGTGGCAAGACCATGCTGGCCAGGGCGCTGACAACCATCATGCCTTCCATGACATTGGAGGAGGCCATTGAGGTCACCAAGATATATAGTGTTAGTGGATTGATCTCCAACGACAGTCCCCTCATCAGGCAGCGCCCTTTCCGTGCCCCACATTACTCCACCTCACATGCAGGCTTGGTAGGAGGCGGGCGTGTTCCTCACCCTGGCGAGATCAGCCTTAGCCACAGGGGAGTCCTCTTCCTGGACGAATTCCCCGAGTTTAATCACATGGCACTTGAGTCATTGCGCCAGCCACTTGAGGACAGGGTCGTTACCATTAGCCGTGCTGAGGGTAGCCTTACCTTCCCGGCCAATTTTCTCCTGGTGGCTGCCATGAACCCTTGTCCATGTGGCTATTATGGCGATCCTGTCAAGGAGTGTAAATGCTCTTCAACGGTGATCACGCGCTACCAAAAAAAGATCAGCGGTCCCCTGATGGACCGCATCGATATCTTCCTTGATATCCCGCGTATCGATTATGAGAAACTTGTCGATGAAAGGCCTTCCGAGCATTCAAGCGCTGTCAGAGACAGGGTGGAGAAAGCTCGTCAAATACAGATCAAACGCTTTAACGGATCGAAATTAACCTGTAACGCAGAGATGACGACTGTAGAGGTGAAACAGCACTGCAAGGTAGACGCTGCCGCACAGGCCCTGCTCAAGACCGCTATGCAACAGATCCATTTCACCGCCCGCTCTTTTCACCGTACTCTCAAACTGGCCCGCACCATCGCCGACCTGGACAGTTGCGACACAATCGAGATACGGCACCTTGCAGAAGCGCTCCAATACAGACAGAGAAATATCAACCAGTAATATTAGTACCCTTTGCCCGTATATAGGCACTTTTCTTCATCTAATGCACCACAATAGCAAAAGGCCGGATTATACCCCGGCCTTTTGTAAAAAGGATTATATTGTATATAAATCCTATTTTTTATTCAGTTCCTCATACTTCTTAATGATGGCCAAAACGCCGTAGTCAGTCACCAGCACCGTGCGGTTGATGCTTTCGGCAGCCTGATACTGGTCAAGTGACGATGTAAAAAGGACATTGAACTCGGCAAAGAGCCACATATGTCGACGCAGCATGATCAGCGCATAAGCTGCCTCTTCCAGTGGTATATTCTCATAATATTGATCTTCTGCAAACTTGCTGAAATAGGCTGTTGATACATCATAGATATTCTGATCAAAAAAGAGCTTCTTCAGGCTCTTGTAAAACAGCTCACCCTGGTTGACTAACTTGAATTCTCTCACTTTGCGATACGCTCTCGTTCTGGAGCTGGTTTGTAAAGCCTTGGTCCACTGTTGAGCAATCTCGGTTGCGTGCTGTGCAGTAAAATTCAGCAACTTATCCGCATATGCTTCATACATTCCGTTCACACCTCCTAATTTCAATTAAACAACCCGTACCCCGGGCCACATCAAACGCAAAATGAGCTTATAAATCCAGAATCGTCAATCATATTCAACCGTTACACGTCCCATGCCATTTACCTGATTAAATTATATTTGTCTGTCTGATAAATAACAAGGGGTTGCCACTCAGTTTTCCCGGCTTAACTCAAAAACAACCGGATTTTCTGGATCACCGCAGGCTACAGTACATTTTTGGGGGTCTTTCTCCCAAGGGAAAGAGCCATTACACATCAATACCTGAAAATAGGGAAAAATTGTATTGAAAGCCCAAGTACACAAGTTCTCTGGGCACATACCTGAAGCCACAAATTCGTCACCAACTTTGTGGCCTGCCTCGCACTTACCTGACTGTGAGATCACCCTTATCTTTACCCTGCGATCCCCATATGACATCATAATTTTCACCTGATATTATCT
>DFZI01000021.1:4368-6335 GCA_002383665.1 Dehalococcoidia bacterium UBA4060 | reverse complement strand
GCTTCTTCCAGCTTCTTCTTGATGTTAGCGCATTCGTCCTTATTTACGCCCTCTTTAACTGGCTTGGGAGCACCTTCAACCAGGTCTTTAGCCTCTTTGAGTCCGAGAGTAGTGACTTCACGAACAGCTTTGATGACGGCAATTTTATTCGGGCCCACTTCCTTCAGTATAACTGTGAACTCAGTCTGCTCCTCAGGAGCGGCCTGTCCACCGGCTGCCACTCCACCGGCCGCTGCCGGACCTGCTGCCACCGCCATGGGAATGGCTGCACTAACACCAAACTTGTTCTCAATAGCCTTCACCAGATCAGATAGCTCAAGAACGGTCATTTTCTCAATCGCTGCCAAAATTTCATCTGTTGTCATTGTATTTTCCTCCTGTGTTTCATGTTAATATAAAGGTTTTATTTTTCCCTAATAATATTGCTTACGCCGTTTCCAACTGCTTGATCCTCGCGTTGAGGGCTGTAGCCAGCCCACACATAGGAGCACTGAGTACAGAATGGAAGGACTGAATGGGTGATTTCATACTGCCCAGTAACTGCGACAGCAAAACTTCTCTGGAAGGCGTATTGGCGAGGTTTATAATGTCAGCCGCCGTCAATGCACGGTTCCCGAGCACACCTCCCTTAATCTTTAATGCCGAGTTGGCCGCCTTAATATACTCGTTGATGATCTTGGCCGGTTTGACTGGATCATCATAACTGATAGCGATGGCCATTGGCCCACTCAAGAACTGGTCAAGCCCTTTGATACCGGCCTTTTCAGCAGCGAAGCGGGCTAACGTATTTTTAACAACCTTATATTTTACACCTTGTTGATGCAACTGGTGGCGTAATTGCACCATCTCCTTGGCCGACATGCCACGGTAGTCAGTTGTGATGGCGACAGCACTTTTGCTTAAACTATCTGCCATCTCATTGATTATCTCTTCTTTCTTTTTCCTTATCATGTTAATGCTCCAATAAAAAATAATCCTCGTGCCGTTGCACGAGGAAGATCCTTAGCTGAGTAAATACCAGCTTTTAAATACACCTCGGCGGGATTAGATTAAGCCTTGCGGCACCCGCTTTCAACGGCATCAATATTCAATTTTTATTTATGTTTATTTATGATACTCCTACTGCTGTCTCCAGCATAGACTTGATATCAAGTTTAATACCTGGTCCCATAGTGGTTGATAACGAAGCGCTCTTAATATATTGGCCTTTGACACCACTGGGCTTGGCGCGTGCTATGGCCTCAACTACTGCCATAAGGTTTTCGTAAAGCTTGTCATCCTCAAAGCCTTTTTTACCGATCGGCACATGAATGATACCAGTCCTATCCAGTCGGAACTCAACACGACCCTTACGTACTTCAGAGATGGCCTTGGGCAGATCTGCCGGCTGTACGACTGTCCCGGCCTTGGGATTGGGCATAAGACCACGCCGGCCGAGTATCTTGCCCAGCTTACCCACCTTTCCCATCATATCCGGAGTAGCAATGCTGACCTCAAAATCGAGCCAGCCATCTTCAATTTTCTTGATCAGATCATCAGCGCCGACAAAATCAGCTTTGGCTTCGTTGGCCAACCTGGCACCTTCACCCTGGGCAAAAACAACCACCCTGATCTGTTTACCAAGGCCGTGGGGTAACAAAGCAGTACCCCTTACCTGCTGATCGGCTGCACGAGGGTCAACACCCATCCTCAAATGGAGCTCAACTGTCTCATCAAAATTCGCATAGGCGGCCTTCTTGGCAATGTCAATTGCTTCCTTAGGATTATACAGCTTGGTTCTATCTACCAGCTTAGATGATTCAGTGTACTTCTTTCCTCTGCTAACCATGATTTACTCCACTTTAATGCCCATGCTTCGGGCAGTTCCCTCTATGATCTTGGCAGCTCCTTCGATATCATTGGCATTAAGATCCTTCTGTTTGACCTTGGCAATCTCTTTGATCTTCTCACTGGATATCTTCCCGACG
>DFZI01000021.1:0-4335 GCA_002383665.1 Dehalococcoidia bacterium UBA4060 | reverse complement strand
TGACTTGGTACGCTCGTTATACTCTTTACAAAAACCCATAATGTTAACGCCATGCTGGCCGAGGGCAGGACCAACCGGAGGTGCCGGTGTCGCCTTGCCCGCCTGTATCTGAAGTTTTACAATCGCTTTAACTTTCTTTGCCATTTTATAATTTCTCCACTTGCAGGAAGTCCAGTTCCACAGAAGTCTCTCTACCGAACAGTGTCAATAAAACCTTAACCTTGCCTTTGCTCATATTTATTTCATCTACCGTACCAATAAAATCGGAGAACGGACCATCTATGACCCTGACGTTTTCGCCCTTTTTAAACCTGATTTTTACCTGAGCGACACCTTCTTCCTGTTGTCTTAATATCCTGTGCGCTTCACTTTCCTGCAATGGCGTAGCTTCCTTGCCATCGCCTACAAAGCCAGTAACACCCGGAGTTTCACGCACCACCTTCCAGGTCTCATGATCCATAACCATACGTACCAGAAGGTAACCGGGAAACATCTTTTTTTCCACGGTCCGGCGTTGGCCAGACCGTATCTCAATTTCATTTTCTTTAGGTATCTCAACATCAAGAATTTTGCTGCCAGCATCCATTGATTTGATGCGTTGCAGCAGCTTGTTCTTGACTTTTTCCTCGTGGCCGACATATGTATGGATGATGTACCACTGAGCATTACCATTAGCAATCAAACTACTTTCCACTTAAAAACACCTTCGCTACAAGTTCAGAAAACCCGTAGTCAATTGCCCCTAACAAGGCACCCATGACGACACATACACCTATTACAATTAATGTCAGCCGGATCGTCTCCTGGCGCGTCGGCCAAGCAACCTTCCGGAGCTCAGCAATCACGTCCGTAACAAACGCGAACCGGCGCTTTTTAGGCTGTGCAGCAGTCGCAGCATTCTTTTTAGGCTTGATCACTGCCTGGTTTTTTTTATCAGGAGCTGCTTTCTGTTCTTTTTTTTCAGGTTGCAGAACTTTTACTTGCTCTTTATTAGCCAATGTTTACTTGGTCTCCTTGTGAACCTTATGGCTTCGGCAACGTGGGCAATACTTCTTCAGTTCCAGACGTTGAGAATCATTCTTCTTGTTTTTAAATGTGGTGTAATTCCTTTCCTTGCACTCTGTGCATTCCAGGTAAATCACACCCCGAGCATCGCCTTTCTTAGCCATTTTTTAGCCCAGCATCTTCGTGATCACGCCCGAAGCAACTGTTTTGCCGCCTTCACGTATGGCAAAGTGCATGCCCTGTTCCAGCGCAACAGGATAGATCAACTTGATATTCATTTTTATATTATCGCCCGGCATAACCATCTCCACACCTGCCGGCAGTTCGACCTGTCCGGTAACATCCAACGTCCGGATGTAGAATTGAGGCTTGTATCCGTTGAAGAACGGTGTGTGGCGGCCGCCCTCTTCCTTAGTCAACACGTAAACCTCACCTTCAAAATGGGTCTGCGGTTTTATCGTACCGGGTTTAGCCAGCACCTGACCACGCTCGACTTCATCACGTTCAATGCCCCGGATCAGACAGCCAACAGCATCTCCGGCTTCACCCTGTTCCAGCGACTTATGGAACATCTCAACGCCAGTCACAACTGTCTTCTTGGTGTCCTTTATGCCCACGATCTCAACTTCATCGCCTACCTTGACAACGCCCCGCTCGATCCTACCAGTCACTACCGTACCGCGACCTTTAATACCAAAAACGTCTTCAATAGGCATCAGGAACGGCTTATCGATCGGCCTTTTAGGAAGCGGAATATAATTGTCGATTGCTTCCACCAGTTTGAGTATAGGGCCGCACCATTTGCAATCCGGCTTACCGCATCCGCATTCAAGAGCTTTGAGCGCACTGACACGTATGATAGGGATCTCATCACCTGGGAAGTTCTGCTTCTTCAGCAGGTCTCTCAGTTCCATCTCCACCAGTTCCAGCAGCTCTTCATCCTCCATGGCATCAACTTTATTAAGCGCTACCACTATAGCCGGAACTTCCACCTGTCTTGCCAGCAGGATATGCTCTCTCGTCTGGGGCATGGGACCATCAGGTGCACTCACAACCAAGATGGCACCATCCATCTGGGCTGCGCCAGTAATCATATTCTTAATATAGTCCGCATGGCCAGGGCAGTCGACATGCGCATAATGACGTTTAGGAGTTTCATATTCAATATGAGATATGGCGATGGTAACGCCCCTTGCCCTCTCTTCAGGAGCATTGTCGATGCTGTCAAAAGGCCTATATACGTTGGCGTCCCCCCAGCCTTGTTTCGATAGCACGTTTGTAATCGCCGCTGTCAATGTCGTCTTGCCATGATCAACATGACCTATGGTACCTACATTTACATGCGGTTTTTTGCGCTCATAAACTTTCTTTGCCATGGATAAATCCCTCCTTGTATTTCTCAGCCCACAATCAGATTCGAACTGATGACCCCGTTCTTACCAAGAACGTGCTCTACCAACTGAGCTATGTGGGCAAATAACCATAATACTACCTGATCTCATCACGAAGATGAGATTACAAATTATACAATAAACCAAAACAAGTCTACAAAATAATAACTTATTTATGGTGGAGAGGGTAGGATTCGAACCTACGTAGACCTTAGGTCGGCAGATTTACAGTCTGCTCCGATTGGCCGCTCCGGCACCTCTCCATTTCAGATCATAAGATCCCAGCCCGAGAGGGGAGTCGAACCCGCTAACCTACCGATTACAAGTCGGTTGCGCTGCCATTGCGCCACTCGGGCAATTAAAACTAAATTTAAATGTTCTCAAATCAAACGACGAAGAGAAAGTATATATAAACCGAAGCTGAAAGTCAAATTAGAGATAGGATACCTGCACGCTCTTTACGGGTCTCATTACTATTTGTTAAACTAAATTGTACGCATAATATATTACAAGGAGTCTAAATTATGGGGTCTAAAGATAAAGCTAAAAGAGAAATGAAAAAAACGAAAAAGGATAGTAAGAAGACCGTAGCTCCTTCGATTTTTGAACCGACAGCGGAGGTCGAAGTAATTAAAAAGAAAAGAAAAGAGGAGTTCTCCGAATAGGGCTCTAATTCCCAACGGTTAAATTACAGATAATCATTAGCAGCTCCGTAATCGATGTCTGATCTGGTACATCTTAAAGCAGTGGTACACGGTAAAGTCCAGGGTGTATATTACAGGGCATTTGTGTCTCGCACTGCCAAGGCATTATCCATTAAAGGTTTTGTCCGCAACACCCGAAGCGGTGAAGTTGAGCTTGAAGCTGAAGGCGATAGAATAAATATAGATGAATTGTTGCGACAGTTATACATCGGGCCTCCCGATGCAATGGTTAAAAAAATTGACACAACGTGGTCAGCTTTCCAGGGATTATATAAAAGCTTCGAAGTAAGGTATTAGCTTAGATATCCAACTCAGCCTTTCCTGTCTTGATAATATCCAGGTATTGCTGATCCACTCCAGTAAGTGCTGCAGCTTCACGATCGATCTCGTAGGGATCACCTTCAAAAATCTTGCCCAGAGAATCTGTTTTACCCTTAAATGACTCATCCGACGCAACGAACTTTTTTCTGCCGTCAATGACCGCCAGATCGAAAGGAAGTGTGAAATAGAGGTCAGCAAAAACCTTATCCCATCCGAATTCTTCCAGTGATCCCCAGCCGGCCGACGATCCTTTTTTATACTTACTCACCGGCAACAGGCTGAGCAAGTTTCGGATGCTGAAAAAGCCTTGATTGCCGACTATCCTGAGAGGTGAAACACTGATCAGAAAATCACACGAAAGCACCACATTGGGCACCCAGAATGTAGCTATGGCAAAAGGGTGAGGCAGAGGATTTTCTATCTCTACCCAGATGCAATCCTTAACATCAATCATCAGAACGCGCGGAAAATCATAACCCAGTGATTTATAGATAGGATAGACCGATTCGCCATTAGCAGCACCTTCAAGGATAATGATATCCGCATCACTGATCTGCTTGATGCGTTCAATAATAAGACCAAGCATCTCACGACTTGTGCTGTAGGGATAGGAATAAGGATAACTTACGCTCGGCTTGATTAAAATTTTATGTGCCCTTGAAACCAGGGGAGGAGGGTTGAAGGAATATTTAGATGCTTCGTATATCATTTTTTAGAAGGCATAACTTCTCTATTCAATAAATTTACAGTTAGCGATATATGGGATGAACCGCCACATCCACGATACCTACTGTGACTCTATTGTACCATTGCAGTCAATGGTTAAATATACTTTTTGATAAAAAAAACCTTAACCACTGGATAGTGGAAGGAAAGTTAAAAGTTGACAAAAACAGTTCGGCAGTATCATTACC
>DFZI01000046.1 GCA_002383665.1 Dehalococcoidia bacterium UBA4060 | reverse complement strand
AACCGATGCCTAGACCGAGAAAATGCAGGCGCATAGCCTTTATGCCGGGCGTGAGCTATTTCAAGCCGGCGGGCGTGCCATTGAGGTTTTTAGAGGAGGTACAGCTCACCCTCGAAGAGGCCGAGGCCATCAGGCTTAAGGATATTGAGGGGCTGGACCAGGCCGGCTGTGCGGAGCGCATGAACATATCGCGGCCCACGGCTCAGCGCATTATCGATTCGGCACGCAAAAAAATTGCAGACGCACTGCTCAACGGCAAGGCCATCAGGATCGAGGGCGGGAATATCGAGATGCAGCCTGTCCGCTACATATGTGAAAATGGCCATCAGTGGGACGTGCCATTTGAGCAGGCCAGAACTGAGGCCCCGCATGCCTGCCCGGTCTGCAACAGCCCTAATATCAACGTCCTTCCTGAGCGCGACTATGACTGGCGGCCGGGAAGGGGCAGGTGCCGCCGCAGGGGGTTCAACCGCTGAGGTCGATCAGCGTATTTTTGTAGACTAAGTCGAAGGAGGTGCACAATGCCATATGGAAGAGGTTTCGGGATGGGGAGAGGCAGGGGAATAGGCCTGGGTTTCAGGGGGGCGTATGCCGCCTGGCCCTATATCGGACGCGGCAGGGGTGGCCTGCCCAGGTGTGGGTATTTCTTTGCCGGGCCGGCATATGGGTGGCCAGCTTATACCTATTACAACCCGTCGCTGACGGGCGATGATCCAAACCTGGTGCAGGCCACAGCCGCCGACCTGAGGGAGCGCCTGGCAGGAATTAAAGCCAGGCTCACCGGGTTAGAACAACAGATAAATGCCTGATTTTCTGCCCGGCTACAGTTAAAGACTGGAAAAATTAAAAAAAGGAGGTGTTAAAATGCCAGGATTTGATGGGACCGGACCACTCGGCATGGGCCCAATGACAGGAGGCGGGCGCGGATTTTGCGTCAAACCGGCCCGCGGTGCTCGTACAACTTACCGCGGCAGAGGCCTGGCCGGATTATACGGCTGGGGCTATCCGGCCATGCCGGCCCAGGCCGAGCTTGAAATGCTCAGGAACGAGGTTGACCTGCTGGAAAAGGAGCTTGAAATCCTCGAAGCACGGTTGAAGAGCAGGGAAGAGCAAACCGAAAAATAAGCATTGCCAGTGATCTGGCAAGGAGATTTTAGCCATGATCGTAGCTATTACCGCCACCGGGGACAGGCTGGACTCGGACATAGACCCGCGCTTCGGCAGGTGCAAGTATTTTATCTTCGTCAACATTGAAACGAATGTGGTGGAAGCTGTAATCAACTCTCCCACGGCCGGCGGCGCAGGCATAGCAGCCGGGCAGACACTGGTAAACTACGGGGCAAAAGTCGTGATCACAGGCGATATCGGTCCCAATGCCTACCAGGTGCTGTCGGCTGCTGGGATAGAGGTAATTACAGGCGTCTCGGGGAAGGTAAAAGATGCCCTTGAGGCCTTTAAGGCAGGCAAACTCAAGGCCAGCGGTGGAGCAAGTGTACAGCAACACCACGGGCAGTCCGCTCTGTAATAACAGGATAATGTAGAACTATAAATTTTTAAGGAGGTAATCAAATGCCAAGAGGAGATATGACAGGACCTCCCGGCGGAGGAGGAAGAGGCTCAGGTGCCGGCGGCATAGCAGGCAGGGGACGTGGCATGGGGACTGGGGGAAAGGGTGGCGGCAGGATGGGTGGCAACCGGCCTGGCGCTGGCCCGGGCGGAGAATGCGTTTGCCCTAAGTGCGGCGCCACACTGACGCACCAGGCAGGGAAACCCTGTTACAACATTAGCTGTCCCAAGTGCGGGACCAAGATGACAAGGGCCTGAATGATAATATCTATTGCCAGCGGCAAAGGCGGCACCGGCAAGACGCTGGTTGCCACCAGCCTTGCCATCTCGCTCAGGAACGAGGAAAAGGTGCAGCTACTGGACTGTGATGTCGAGGAGCCTGATAGCCACCTTTTCCTCAAACCGGCCATCACAGTGAGCGAGCCGGTCTGCATTCCTGTGCCGAAGGTGGACTATGCCAGGTGCACATTCTGCGGAGAATGTGCCAGAGTATGCGCCTACAAAGCTATCGCTGTTGTGCCCGGGAGCGTGCTCATCTTTGACCAGCTCTGCCATGGGTGCGGTGCCTGCAGCTACCTGTGCCCGGAGAAAGCCATCTCCGAGGAAGGGCGTGAGATGGGCGTTGTAGAATCGGGCAGGTCGGGCAATATCGAGTTTGTCCAGGGACGTCTGATCGTGGGCGAGGCGATGGCCGTGCCTGTGATCCGGCGTGTCAAACAGAAGATCAATCGCAATAGAACAGCCCTGCTGGATGTCTCTCCGGGGACATCCTGCCCGGTGGTGAATGCCGTGGAGGACAGCGATTATTGCCTGCTGGTCACCGAGCCGACGCCCTTCGGGCTACATGATCTTAAGCTGGCCGTTGAGACGGTGAGAAAGCTCGGCATTCCTTGCGGGGTGGTCATTAACCGGGCTGTCGATGGCGAGACTCTGGTTAACGATTACTGCGGGCGGGAGGGCATTTCTGTCTGGCTGGAGATACCTCTTGACCGCGAGATAGCCAGGCTCTACTCGAATGGAATTACCCTGGCGGAAGGTAGTCCCGGGTGGCAAGCCGCCTTTATCGATGTCTATAAAAGGATCAAAGGAGTTGTGAATGGGATAAAATGAAAGAAGTAGTGGTGCTTAGTGGCAAGGGAGGCACTGGCAAGACCAGTATTGCCGGCTGCTTTGCCGTCCTGGCGGAGGACAAGGTGCTGGCAGACTGTGATGTCGATGCCGCTGACCTGCATCTTCTGCTGCAGCCTGTTGATCAGAAGAAGGAGGAATTCTGGAGCGGCCAGACTGCCGTGATCGATGAGGAGACCTGTACTGAGTGTGGCCTTTGTCAGGAGCTGTGCCGCTTTGATGCCATCCACGAATTCAAAGTCAATTCCTACTCTTGTGAAGGCTGCGGCTTCTGTGCACGCACCTGTCCCGCTGATGCCATTGCCATGCATGACAACATGGCAGGTCACTGGTTTATCTCGGATACCAGTTATGGCCCTCTGGTACATGCCAGTCTGGGGATTGCTCAGGAGAACTCGGGCAAGCTGGTGGCACTGGTCAGACAGCAGGCCCGCGCTCTGGCCATGGGAAAAGGATGCGATACAATCATCACGGATGGACCCCCTGGCATAGGCTGTCCGGTGATCTCGTCGCTTTCCGGAGCCGAACTGGCACTGCTGGTCACCGAGCCGACAGCATCGGGGCTTCACGACCTGCAACGCGTCATTGAAGTGTGCCGACATTTTAATGTGCCTGCCGCGGTCTGCATCAATAAATACGATATTAATGAAGAGAAAGCGGGCGAGATAGAGAAGCAGTGCAAGGACAGCGGATTGATTATAGCCGGCAAAGTGCCCTTTGATACTGCCGTAAACGTGGCTGTGGCACATGGCACACCCCTGGTAAAGTATGACAACGGCCCGGCAGCAGTCGAGGTCAGACGTCTATGGAAAAATGTGGAGTCATTACTGAAAGCGAATTAAAATAAATCAAGGAGTAGTATATGAGATACGCTATACCTGTCAGCGCAGGGGTGCTATCGCCCCATTTCGGTCACTGCGAGCAGTTTGCATTGATCGATGCCGACGAAAACAAAAAGAGCATTTTGAAAAAGGAGATGGTCGCCGCCCCACCACATCAGCCCGGCCTGCTGCCTCCCTGGCTGGCCGGTCAGGGAGTACAGGTGGTGATTGCGGGTGGGATGGGTGCCAATGCCATCGCGCTGTTTCAGCAAAACGGCATAAACGTTCTGCTGGGAGCACCATCGAACACGCCTGAAAAAGTGGTCAGCGATTACCTTCAGGGCATGCTGGTAACCGGCGACAACCGCTGTGACCATTAAGCCTGTCGTAATAAAGGAAGTAACGGACAATGCAGTCTGTAAATACACCCTTCAATACGCTGGCGGCCGATTACGACAGTTGGTTTGATCAACCCGACGGTAAGATGATCTTCACCAGTGAGTTCAAAGCGATCCAGCAGGTCTTACCGTATCTTCCTCCACCGTGGCTGGAAATCGGTGTGGGAAGCGGCCGCTTTGCCCAGGCGCTGGGCATCACCACGGGACTGGACCCGGCAGACAAGCTCTTAGAGATTGCCCGCAGCCGGGGTATCCTGACCATAAATGGCAGGATTGAAGACTGCCGATTACCTTTGGAGGGCTTTGGCACCGTTTTTCTCATTATGACTCTGAGCTTCCTTGAGAAGCCTGTTGCCGCCCTGCGCAAGATCAGACGTATATTGAAATCTTCCGGCATGGTGGTAGTGGGAGATGTGCCGGCCGAGAGCGCGTGGGGGAAACTGTACATAGATAAAAAGCACAAGGGGCATCCCTTTTATACCATGGCCAATTTCTACACTTACGCTGAATTGCATGTAATGCTCGAACAGGCAGGGTTTAGAATCCAGACAGCCGTTTCTACATTAAGGCAAAACCCTGGTCAGGTGTCCACGGTTGAAAGCCCCGTTAACGGCTATAAGAAAGGGGCAGGCTTTGTGGTGATAACCGCATCGCGAGCATAAACTTGAACTTCAAAGGAAAATCGAATGTCAATAATCTACGGTCCGGTTCCATCCTGGCGGCTGGGAAAGTCGCTGGGTATAGACATGGTGTCAACTCAATGCAAGACCTGCTCCTTCGATTGTATCTACTGCCAGCTTGGCAAGACCGTGAACAGGCAGGCCTTCAGACAGGAGTTCGTACCCCTGTTGAAATTGAAGGAAGAGCTTGAAAGCCTGTCACCTATGGATATAGATTATGTGACATTTTCCGGCGTAGGTGAGCCCACGCTGGCCAGCAACATTGGAGAGGCCATTGACCTGGCTGCGGGGATATTGCATGTGCCCATCGCCGTGCTGACCAATGCCTCCCTTCTGCAGCAGGAAAGCCTGCGCTCTGAGCTGTCCGGCGCCGATGTTGTGGTTGCCAAGCTTGATGCACCCGATGACCGGCTTTTGCAAATCATCAACAGGCCTGTATTCAGCTTATCAATCCAGGAGTTGCTTGAGGGGATCAGGTCATTCCGTTCTATCTTTCAGGGGAAACTGGAGATCCAGATGATGTTTACTCAGGCTAATAGATCAAAGGCCACTCTCATGGCAGAAATTGTTAAAACGCTGTGTCCTGACGAGGTGCAAATCAATACTCCCCTCAGGCCATGCCCGGTTAAACCCCTCAGCCCGGCCATCATGACCGAGATCAGAGGGCATTTTTCCGAGTTTAGCAGGGTTGTAACTGTTTATGAAGCTTCAAGGCCCGAAGTTGAAGCTCTTGACCGGGAGCAAACAAAGCGCCGAAGGCCGGAGGCCAGACTGATATGAGTGTCAGCAGAATGCATGGGCACAAAGACAGTCACTTAGCTGTAACCTCTGCTTTGTCTGTCATCCTGGCGAAGCGTATAATTTTGGGGTGTCCAAATAAAATTCTTACACGCCGGGTTTTCCCTGTTAGCAACGCTGTCAAAGGGGCAATAATAGCTCCGCAAAGGTGATCGCTATGGACAATCTTGACCTTGAGCCTAAATATACATCCGATGAGGTGCCGGGTAAATGCCTGAAATGCCTGGCTGAAAAGGAGTTGAACAACTGCCTTTACGGCCTGCTCAGCGAGAAGACCAGTGATGTTGAACTGCAGCAGCGTTATGAAGCTCTGCTGGCCCTTCTCCGGTCGCCCGACTTCGAAAAGCTGCGCAGCGAAGCAGAGAAAATGCTTTCCGAAGGCAAACGGGTGAAGGTAAAGGTATCGTATAACAACGGAAAAATACAAAGCACGCTTGTATCTGAATGAAAAGCTATAAAATTATCAAGCAGAAAACATCGAAATGAGAAAAGGAGTCATTCCATGACAACGATTGACCAGATCAGGGACAGGCTGGATGAGGTAATTGTACCTTATGTAATACGCAGCCTGGCCAACATGAACCTAATCCGTGATATCAGCATAAACGGCGGCACCGCCGCGATCACCATAGCCTCCACGGCGCTGGATGAGACAGCACAACAGTGGATAAAGGATAAAATCAGGGAAGCGCTGGCCGGGCTTGAAGATATCAAGCAGGTCGAGGTTACGTTCAACGAGGCCCGGCCCGCTGATCTGAACAGGATCGGCAAGGTGATAGCCATTATGAGCGGCAAGGGTGGTGTGGGAAAATCGCTCGTCGCCAGCCTGACTGCCATCGCACTCAGACGCAGGGGCCTCGAGGTCGGCATACTCGATGCCGATATCACAGGGCCCAGTATACCCAAAATGTTCGGCATAATTGATCGTCCCGGTGGCAATGAACAGGGATTGCTGCCGGTAACGTCCAAGTCTGGCATAGCCGTCATGTCTATTAATCTGCTGTTACCGGAGGAGGATGAAGCCGTGATCTGGAGGGGTCCCCTCATCGGCAAGGCCATTACGCAGTTCTGGGAGGATGTAGTCTGGGGCAATCTGGACTACCTGATCGTAGACCTGCCACCCGGCACGGCTGATGCCCCGCTTACCGTGATGCAGACCCTCCCCATCTCTGGCGTGATCGTTGTCTTCACACCGCAGGATCTGACGGCCATGATCGTAAGAAAGGCGGTTAAAATGGCGCAACAGATGAACAAGAAGGTGCTGGGCGTAGTGGAGAACATGAGCTATTTGTACCTGAAGGATCTGGACAGGAAAATCGAGATTTTCGGGAAAAGCAGAGGTGCAGAGATGGCCGCTGCCGCCCATGCTCCGCTGCTGGGGCAGATACCTGTCGATCCTGAGCTGGCCGCACTCTGCGACAGCGGGCAGATAGAGCGCTACGATTCTGATTTTATCCGTAGCGTGGGAGACGCCCTGGCGGTTACTGCCTGAAATGTAAAAATGAAACCGGGGTTGTGCCTATTGTGAATACAGCCTTAACAGGCCATACTCTTGAATCGCTTTGAAAATGCGACAAAAGTAACATTCATTTTCAACAAAACCTCTATACTGATTTCATATAAATTAGCATGGGGGATTAGCCCGCTGCTGTAAATTTATAACCTGGTGGTCGTGCAGACAGGGTATAAAAATCCCTCAAGGAGGTTGGAAAATGTCCGGTCATGCATGGATAAAAAACTACGATCACGGGGTCCCACGAACACTCGAGCCATACCCTGACAGTACCATTCTGGACGTCTTCACACGTACGGCAAAGCAGAAACCCAATCATACCTGCGTCATCTTCAAGGGCAACCGTGTATCCTATGGCGATATGGATGGGATGAGCAATGCGGTGGCCTCAGCCCTGGTGGAAATAGGCCTGGGCAAGGCAGACACTGTAGCTATCCTTCTGCCCAACAGCCCCGAAGCGGTCATCAGCCAGATAGCAGCCTGGAAGGCGGGCGCCATACCGGTGCCTTTGAACCCTCTCTATACTGAAGGGGAGCTGGAAAGTGGCATCAGCCAGTGCGGCGCCACGGTCGCCATCGTCTACAGTGCGCTCTACCCTGTAATCAAGGCATTCCAGGCGCGACATCCCCGGCTGAAAAAGGTTATTCCCGTTGAGATCAAAGGTTTCACCTACTCGAAGCTGGATAAGCAGCAGTCAAGCAGGGATATCCGCCTGGAGGAAGGCGATGCATGGTTCAGCGAGATGCTGCAGCGCCATGCCGGTGATATACCCAAGGTTGACGGGCCAACGGCGTCCGATATCGCCATCATCCTGCAAAGCGGCGGTACTACCGGGACGCCCAGGGGCATTATGCTTACCCACAGGGCCAATTATGGCTGAGGCTATGCAGGTCAGAGCCTGGATCAAGCCCGTCATCAACGACTGGGAAGACATAACACTTCTTGGCCTGCCCCTCTTCCATGTTTTTGGCAATGTGTTCGCGATGTCGACTTCGATACTGTCGCATAATACTATGGCGCTTGTGCCAGACCCGCGCGACCACGAAGACCTGCTGGCTACCATACAGGAGGTCAAACCAGCCCTCTTCCCCGGTGTTCCCACGCTTTTCAACGCCATCGCACACCATCCCGACGTCATTGGCAAGCGGGTCAATTTCAAGTCTATCAAGCTCTGCATCTCCGGTGCCTCACGGCTGCTGCCGGGCATCAGGGAAAGCTTTACGCGGGCAACCGGACTGAAGCTCATTCAGGGTTACGGCCTGACCGAGACTTCTGCGGCGGCAATGATTGAACCGGTCAAGAAGCGCAGCAAGCCAGGCTCGGCAGGCCTGCCGCTGCCGGACGTCGAGGTCACGATCGCTGACACCGAGACAGGCCGACCAGGCCTGGGGCCGGGCAAGGAAGGTGAGATATTGATCAGGGGTCCGCAGGTAATGTCGGGTTTCTGGAACAGCATGGAGGAAACAGCCGAGATGCTGCACGATGGCTGGCTTTATACCGGAGATATAGGATACATGGATAAGGACGGCTTCTGCTTCATCACCGCCCGCAAGAAGAATCTGATCAAGGTTAGCGGGTTCCAGGTTTGGCCGGGAGAGATTGTGCAGGTGATCAGTACTCATCCGGCTGTGGCCGAGGTGTGTGTGCGAGGCATTCCCGACGAAGTACAGGGTGAGTCAGTCAAGGCCTGGGTAGTGCTGAAGAGCGGTATGCAGCTCAGCGAGGAAGAGCTGAAAGAGCACTGCCGCAAGAAGCTGACAGCCTACAAGGTGCCACGCTATATTGAGTTCAGGAGCGAGATCCCGCACTCAGTGCTGGGCCAGCCGCTCTGCCGCATACTTGTGGATGAGGAAAAGTCCAGGACTGCCGTAAAGGTATAGTGCCTCCTTTCTTGATCAATACAGGGCGGGGTGTACCCCGCTCTGTATGAATTTTTGTTTGCCCGTATGATGTGCCCTGAAGTACAATTCACCTGTATTTATGTCACATGAAGACGATATCCGCCTTGCACGCATCAGCGCCAGGGGCGTGGTGCAGGGTGTTGGCTTCAGGCCCTTTGTTTACAGCCTGGCCAAAAAGCATGGCCTCAGAGGCTGGGTGTGCAATACCTCGGAGGATGTCAGGATCGAGGTTGAAGGAAAACAGCAGGACCTCGATCTTTTCATTTATGAGCTGGAACATGATGCACCACCGCTGGCCAGGATAGAGTCCGTATCGGCGCAGTTCGATGCTCCTGCCGGGTACAGCGGCTTTGAGATCCGCCATAGCCAGTCCCAGCCGGGCAAGTACCAGCTTGTCTCGCCCGATATCGCCACCTGCCGTCTCTGCCTGGATGATATCTTCAACAGGGGCAACCGCAGGTATCGATACCCCTTCACCAATTGCACCAACTGCGGGCCACGCTTCACCATCATCAAGGATATTCCCTACGACCGGCCCCTGACCACCATGTCCGAGTTCAAAATGTGCGCCGATTGCCGGCGCGAGTATGAGGATCCGTTAGACCGGCGCTTCCATGCCCAGCCCAATGCCTGCCCCCTCTGCGGGCCCCGGCTTGAGCTGACCGACAGCCGGGGCGTTACTATCGGCTGCGATGATATCATCCGGCAGGCAGCTTCTTTCTTAAGGGATGGGAAAGTCGTGGCTATCAAGGGGTTGGGAGGCTTCCTGCTGGCCTGTGATGCACGGAACAGCGAGGCTGTGACCACGCTGAGACGGCGCAAGCACAGGCCGTCCAAGCCCTTCGCTGTCATGCTCCAGGATGTCGATGAAGTGAGAAAGCACTGCACTGTTAGCCGGGCTGAAGAGGAATTGCTGACATCGCCGCAGGCCCCGATTGTGCTCCTGCGCTGGAGGCCAGACTCGTCGATTTGCCAGGAATGTGCGCCGGCGTTAAAGCACCTGGGCGTTATGCTCCCCTACACACCCCTGCACCACCTGCTGGTGCGGGAGGCAGGCATGCCGCTGGTTATGACCAGCGGCAATATCAGCGAGGAGCCCATCGCCGGACAGAACAGCGAGGCCCTGCGCAGGCTGGGTGGGATCGCCGATTACTTCCTCATGCACAACCGTGAAATATACTCCACCTACGATGACAGCGTTACAGCAGTCATTGACGATGGTCTTTCCATCATCCGGCGGGCGAGGGGTTATGCCCCTTATCCCATTCATCTCAACTTTCAGGCGACTCCGGTGCTGGCCTGCGGTGCGGAGGAGAAGAACACCTTCTGCCTGACGCACGATAACCATGCCTTTGTCAGCCAGCATATAGGCGACATGGAAAACCTGGATACATTGCAGCATTATGAGCGTACGCTGGAGCTGTATGAGCGGCTCTTCCGCATCAGGCCAGAGATAATCGCCTATGATATGCACCCGGACTATCTCCCGACGAAGTTCGCCCTTGAGCTGGCCGGTAAGGAGGGATGGAAAGCCGTGGCCGTGCAGCATCACCATGCCCATATTGCCTCCTGCCTGGCCGATAACGAGGAGGAGGGACCGGTTATCGGCGTATCCTTCGACGGTACGGGCTACGGCACGGACGGCCATATCTGGGGAAGTGAGGTCATCGTCGCCGATTTCAAGAGCTTCAGACGCATAGCACATCTTGAATATCTGCCACTGCCCGGAGGCTCGCTGGCCATTAAAAAGCCCTACCGCACCGCCCTCGGGTACGTGATGGCGTTATCCGGCCAGAGCGGGCTGCCGCCACTGGTCAATTTTATCGACAATATGGAGATTGAATTGATACGCAAGCAGGTTGAGGCCGGTATCAACACACCGCTTACTTCCAGTATGGGCAGGCTGTTTGACGCCGTCTCTGCCCTGTGCGGGATCTGCACTGAGATCAACTACGAGGCGCAAGCGGCCGTTGAACTGGAGGCCCGTGCTTACGAAGCGCCGGCTGAAAAGGGGGCTTATCCCTTTGTGGTTGAAGGCGATGGCGACTGCCAGAGGATTAAAGTCGGGAAGCTGATAGCTGGCGTGATCTCCGATCTGGAGGCCGGATGCGCCGTGCCCGTTATCGCCATGAAGTTCCACAACACGGTGGCAGCCATGGCCGGGGATGCCTGCCTGAGAGTGCAGGCGGATATGGGCATAGGCACTGTGGCGCTCAGCGGCGGCTGTTTCCAGAACCGGTTGCTGCTATCGAAGACTGTCCGTCTCTTGCGCAGCTCAGGCTTCAGGGTGCTCACGCACAGGCAGGTGCCCGCCAATGATGGCGGCATCTCACTGGGGCAGGCCGTGATAGCCGCCAGAGCTTAGGCAGGGACCGTGCGAAGACTCCATATTCAGCTTCGCGAGGCTGGTCTCTGACAGAGACCGGATTCTTGTCCGCTCCCCTGTTTTTAGCTATACTCTTAGCAAATGTGTCTGGCAGTGCCGGTTAAAATCATCTCGGTCAACGGTGACCAGGCCGAAGTCGATATCGGCGGCGTAGGCCGCACGGTCAATATCGCTCTCACACCGGAGGTTAAGGTGGGGAACTACGTATTGCTGCATACAGGGTACGCCATCAGCGTGCTCGATGAGCAGGAAGCGCAGGAGACGCTGAGCCTTCTGGAGCGTATGGTGGAAGCGGAAGCGGCCTGACCGCAGCCACTCATCTGAAATGATGTCTTTTCACATTCTAAGGAGGTCATCCATGTCATCAATGCGCATGGCTGTTATATTGATTTTAGTGCTGGCTGTATCGGGCTTATTGGGCGCGGGATGTGCCGGTCAGCCGGCGGCTGCTCCCGCCAAT
>DFZI01000056.1 GCA_002383665.1 Dehalococcoidia bacterium UBA4060 | reverse complement strand
GCCGAATTTGATGGCACCTGTGTCTCTGGCTAACTGGAGGAGCTTCTCTGCCTTGCTGCTCATAATTCCCAACTTTTCCCGAAGTGGCAGGACATTATAATTCGTCTGTCAAAGCTTGTGCAAAATTTGTGCTCTCCGGCGTATATCGGGCAAAACCGCAGTCCGTACTTCAAGGCATGTTCTGAACTATGCTACAATTGCTGGCGATAGACAAAATAAGAGTGGGAAAGCCTATATATGAGAGGAGTAGCTCAATGGAAAGGGAAATCATTTTCTTGGTGGAAGAGGCAGTAGAGGGCGGTTTCCAGGCTAAAGCTCTGGGCCATTCAATCTTTACTGAAGCTGATACCTTCGAGGAGCTGAAGACAATGGCGCAGGACGCTGTTAGCTGCCACTTCGAGCCTGCAGAGAAGCCGTCTCTGATCCGCCTGCATCTGGTGAAGGACGAGGTAATCGCTGCATGAAGTTACCCAGGGATGTAGGCGGTGAGGAACTTGCTACTCTTTTAGGAAAGTATGCATAGTGCCGGTTATGCCCAAGGATGCTGAAAAGCTGTACAGCCTGGCAGACTTGGAGGGCAAGGTCAGCCCCCACCAGTTGCAGGTGAAAGGTGCGCTCGGGATACGGGCACCAGCGCTGGCCTATGTGAGGGACGTGGCCGCGCTGGCCGAATACATCGGTGGTGTCGTGGAGGAGACGATTGGAGGGGGAGACTGGGCCGTGGCCAAGGAGGTCTACCCGGGCATTGTCATCCACTTTGTCTTCAGCAGTGGCGATGGAGAGTTCCCGTGCTCCCTGCGGGCGCTTTACGGTGGTGCTAAAATAGATACGATCAGGGGCGAGGAGCTGGCCTCGATCACGATATCTGCTGCCAACCAGCTCCTGCGCTTCGTAAGGGAAAGCAACCCGGGCGTGAGCCTGCCGGAGGTCTGTTATAAGGTATAAAAGCTCCAGGACCATGCTGCATGGATGAGGAAATAAGGTCGTTTTTAGACGCCAAATTTCAGATCAACCCCATCGAAGGGGCAGATAAGGTCTGTTCACTGCAGGATGCCATCCGCAACAATGTGCGGTCCGGACAATCCATACACGTTGCCAACAAGGTCGGTGGCCTCTTTTTTCAGCTTGTGCGCGAGTTCTGGGGCAAGCGTCCCGCCTTCACATTGATCAGCCCCACCATGTCGGCCTACCTGCTGGCGCTGATCCGTGGCAACATGATAAAGAAGGCCATCATCAGCTTTGCCGGGAACTCCTACCCGGCGCCGGCGCCCAACCCGCTGGTGCAGAAGGCCTATATCTCGGACGCGGTAGAGTTCGAGAACTGGACCATGCTCACGCTCACGCAGCGCCTGCTGGCGGGCGCCCTGGGCTGGGAGTTCATTCCTACCAGGTCGATCATCGGCAGCTCGATGGAGGAGGAAAATCGGGAGGATTTCAGGGTCATAGAATCGCCTTTCGGCAGCGGACATAAAACCGGGCTTATGCGCGCGCTGCGCCCGGATATTACGCTGGTGCATGGCCTGGCCGCCGACCGCTCCGGCAACACGATCATGCCCTATCCGCTGGGAGCGGATGCCTACGGCGCCTGGGCCTCAAAGGAGGGCGTGATCGTCAGCGTGGAGCATATCGTGCCTACCGATTACATCCGCAGCCACAGCCACCTGGTGCGCATACCTTCTTACATGGTGAAGGCGGTCTGCGAGGTCCCTTACGGCGCCCATCCAGGCGGGCTGGCCAATAACGGCATACCGCAGTTCGAGGGCTACTATGACGATTACGAGTTCCTTACCATGGTGCGGGACGCCTCCATGAATGAGAACAAATTCATGAGCTATATTAATGACTGGATACTGAGCCTGCATACCCAGCAGGAATACCTGGATAAGCTGGGCAAGGACAGGCTACGCTATCTCAAGGAGAGGACCAAGCCGCACTCCTGGGTGGTGGAGACCATGGCCGCTGTGCCCGGGGTCGAGTTCGAGAAGGAGTCCAACAGCCTGGAGCGCATGGTTATCGCCGGCAGCCGCTACATCGCCGACCTGTGCAAAAGCCGGGGCTACAGTACCATCCTGGCCGGCGCCGGGCTGGCCAACCTAGCGGCCTGGATGGCCGCTTACCGATTGCGGGATGAGAAGATCGACGTGGACCTGATCGCCGAGATCGGCATGTTCGGCTACCTGCCGCGCCCCTCCGATCCCACCATCTTCGGCATGCAGCACCTGCCTTCCTGCAAGATGTTGTGCAACATTGAAACGGTCCTGGGTATCATGGTGGGAGGGTCTACGACAAACTGTCTGGGTGCGCTGGGTGCGGCACAGGTGGATAAATACGGCAATGGCAATTCCACCAAGGTTCCTCATGTCTTTTACATCGTCGGCTCCGGGGGCGCCAACGATGTGGTCGCGGGCTGCCGGGAGGCTATCGTCTTCACCCCCATGGGCAAGGAAAGGCTGCCGGAAAATGTGCCCTACATAACTTTCCACGGACATAATGTAAAAACGCTCATCACCGATGTGGGCATTTTCGAGAAGCTGAACGGGCAGGAGACCTTCACCCTGACTGCCTATATCCCTTACGGCACGGCTATACGCGAGGAGGAGGCCATCAAGGGCATAAAGCGTTTGATGGGCTGGGATGTGGAGGTGGCCCCGCAGCTCAAGAAGATCGACCTGCCGTCCTATGAGGAAAAGCTGATGCTGAGGCTGTTCGACCCGCAGGGCATATATACGAAGGTGTAGGGTTATTACCCGGCCAGATATATTTGTCAGGATTATAGGGTAGAGTATCTTATATTACACAGGGAGATAGCCTGATGAAAAGCTTGATGCTAATGGATATGAAACTGATAAAGGGATTCACGGGTTATTAGGAATATACAATGAAAAGTTTCAGCTTTTGAAAGATAACGAAATTAAACTGCTGGAGATTGGAATACTCAAAGGCGGTTCTTTGCTTATGTGGAGGGATTATTTTAAGAAAGGTATTATTGCCGGATTGGACTGTAACGAGGTCACACTCGATGATAATACAGGTAGGGTGCATGTCTATCGTGGTTTTCAACAAGATACTGCTATACTGGATACAATTCGCACGGAATGCGCAAGGGATGGATTCGATATCATTATTGATGACGCATCGCATATTGCCGAGCTGACATATTACAGTTTTTGGTATTTATTCGATAATCATTTAAAACCCGGAGGTATCTATGTTATAGAGGATTGGGGAGTAGGTTATTGGGATAAGTGGACTGATGGTAAAAAATATTATCTGAAATTACCCAGAGACTATAAAACATATAAAGTGAATTTAATTGACAGGTTCCTCGGATATATTTATAAAATTTCTAACAAAAAATCACCTTCCAGCAAGTCATCAGCTTTCTTGAGAAGGGGCTGCGATTTCATAACGGCAATAAAAAGAAAGAAAAAATTCAAAAGTCATGAATATGGCATGGTAGGTTTGATAAAACAGCTAATTGACGAAGTAGGTATGGGTAATTTAACAGCACCAGGCCATGGCACAATTGATAACTGGCGTGGAAGCATATTCAAAAGTATAGAGATATTTCCCAGTCTTGTAATTATTCAAAAAGATGAGACGGCACCATTAAAAATCTTAAATAGTTAAATTTAAACCAACGCCTTATATACAGAGAGTAAATATTGGCCAGGTTAGATGCTGATTATCATACCCGCTGAATGATAAATATGGGTCAGTATTTTTATTGGTCTTCTATATTTTACCCCGTCCTGCCGAACTCTTTTTTAAGCTGTTGTGCGCTGAGGTGAATCATGGTCGGACGGCCGTGAGGGCAGGTGCGGGGCTGCAGGGTGTGCTGGAGCTGCTTTAAAAGGTCCTCCATCTCGTCCGCGCTGAGCTTCTGACCCGCGCGCACGGCGCCGTGGCAGGCCAGCGTGCGTGCGGCCACTATGTCACGTCTGTTTAAATCCTTCTCTGCACCCAGGTCGTCGAGCAGTTCATGGAGGGCCTCTGTGAGGCTGGCGCCGCTGAGTATGGCGGGCACAGACCTGACCAGGAAGGTGCGTCCTCCGAAAGGCTCCAGCGTGAAGCCAAGCTCGGAAAGCAGGCCGCTGCACTGACTGTAGACTGCCTCCTGGGCAGGGGAAAGCTCAATGGAGAGAGGCTCCAGCATGCCCTGTACGTCGGGCTTCCTCTCGGCCTGCTGTGCCATGATGCGGTCGAAGAGGATGCGCTCGTGTGCAGCGTGCTGGTCGATCAGGAAAAGTCCCTCATCCCCCTCGGCCAGTATGTAACTGGCTGAAAGCTGCCCCAGCGTGTGCAGGGCAGGCAGGCTACCGGAACGGGGGAAGACATCCCAGAGAGACTGGTTGACAGCCTCCTGGCCGCTGGCACCGGCCGCCGGCAGGGGTGAGCGGGAGAGGGCGTCCCGCACTGCCTTGACCACGGCGGTGAAGACCTCGTTATTGTTGCGAAACTTGACCTCGAGCTTGGCAGGGTGCACGTTGACGTCGATCTCTTCGGGTGGCAGGGCGATGTTGAGTACGGTCACAGGGTGCCTGCCGGTCATGAGCAATCCTTCATATGCTGTCTCGATGGCTTTGGCCAGTATGCTGTTGCGCACGTAGCGCCGGTTCACAAAAAAGCTCAGGTAGCTGCGCGTGGAGCGCTGCAACGAGGGTGGGCTGGTCAGCCCCTGAATGTAGAGCAGACCATCGCTGCCCTCCACCTCCAGCATGCTTCTGGCCGTCTCCAGCCCGTAGACCTCGCCCACCGCTGACCGCATGTCACCGTCACCGGAGGTGCGCAGCGCCGTGCGGCCATCCACCGTCAGCTTGAATCTGACCTCAGGATAGGCCAGAGCATACTGGCTGAGAACTGTGGCGATGTGACCGGACTCGGTAGTGGGGGACTTGAGGAACTTGAGNNGGATGTGACACGCCCATTTTCCAACCGCAGGTGGGTGGCTGCAGGCGTTTCTCCGTCCCTGGTCAGGATCTCCATCTCGGCCACGGCAGCGATGCTGGGCAGTGCCTCGCCGCGGAAGCCCAGCGTGTGGATGCGCTCCAGATCGTCCAGCCCGCTGATCTTGCTGGTGGCATGGCGGCGGAGGGCGACCTCGGCCTCGTCGGGCGGCAGGCCGCAGCCGTTATCGACCACACGTATGAAGCTGACGCCGCCGTTCTGTACCTCCACCGTGATCTCCGTGGCCCCGGCATCCAGCGAGTTCTCCACCAGCTCCTTGACCACGGATGCGGGACGTTCAATGACCTCGCCGGCGGCGATTTTCACGGTGACTTCGGGGGGCAGGATGTTTATCGACACAGGCTAATTTTACCTCATTTCCATGCCGAGGCCGTTTATTTTTTTAAGGCCTCTTTTTAGCTT
>DFZI01000051.1:18954-32634 GCA_002383665.1 Dehalococcoidia bacterium UBA4060 | reverse complement strand
CCCCGATGATAAGCGTGTGCATGTCGTCCGTACCTTCATATGTATATACCGACTCGATATTGGCCATGTGCCTGATCGGCGAGTATTCCAGGGATATTCCATTGGCTCCCAACAACTCTCTTGCTGTACGTGCGCACATACGTGCCACACCAACGTTATTCTTCTTGGCCATGGATATATGCTGTGGCCTGGCTTTTCCTTCCTCCATCAGCCTGCCCAAACGGTAAGATAAGAGTTGCCCCTTGGTAATCTCGATTAGCATATTAACCAGCTTCTGCTGCACAAGCTGGTAGGATGCTATTGGCGCACCAAACTGTATCCTTTCTTTCGAATAGGTAAGTGCTACATTATAACAATCCATGGCAGCGCCCAGCGCACCCCACGATATGCCATAGCGTGCCTGGCTCAAGCAGGAAAGTGGCGACTTAACACCCCCAGATTCCGGCAATATGCTGTCCAGCGGCACTGCACAGTCATTAAAATATAGCTCGCCTACATCGCCGGCGCGCATGGATCCCTTCTTTTCGATTGGCTTCTGTTCGAAGCCGGTCGCCCCTCTCTCTACAATGAATCCTTTAATACCCATCTCGGGCGTTTTAGCCCAGACGATAGCCATGTCAGCCAGCGAAGCCTCACTGATCCATTGTTTGGTACCATTTAATACCCACTTTTCGCCCTCCTTTCGGGCTACAGTCTCCATAGATGCCACATCAGAGCCGATATTGGGCTCGGTCAATCCGAAACATCCGATTTTAATGCCTTTAGCAAGCTGGGGTAGCCACTTTTTCTTCTGGATCACAGACCCGAACTTCCATATAGGGTACATGACCAGTCCTGATTCCACCGCCATAAAACTTCGCAAGGCACTGTCTACTCGCTCCACTTCCTGGCAGATCAATCCGAAAGTCACATAACCAGACCCCGACGCACCATACTCTCTTGGTATGAATGATCCTATAATCCCCAGTTCCCCCAGGGCGGGAGCAAGCCTCCTCATATTGAGCGGTTCCTCTTTATGAAAGGCCTCCCTGACGAGGGGTCTTACTTCACGTTCCAGGTAATCTCTGACAAAATCCCTCGTCATCTTTTCTTCGTTACTCAGAAGGTCATCAATTTTGTAATAGTCAACCTCGCTGTACTTCATAACTGATATACCTCCGGTATTTGATTACAATTGACGCGTGATATATTGCAACCTATATAATACAACCTCCAAATTGCTGCTGTTACCAAGTCTTGAGTCTGCGAGGGTTTCTGCGCATGACTGGCAGTGGCCACCCGTGTATAAAGGCGTTGTAATACTTTTCCAGCGTAACGTTAACGCCGTTGACAGTTGAATCCGTCATCAGGTCAGCTACAGCGTTGATAAAGCTGTTAAACCGGGTGAACTGACTTTTATACCCATCATTGTAGGCATAAATGAATCCATCATCAGTAAAGTATTCTTGTTCTATAGCCTTTTTTATCCTACATCTATCCTTTAAAGAAATTATAAACGGCCAAACAGGATGCATTCGAATATACGACTCTGGCAGAGGGACCTCTTTAAGGAAAGCATCATAGATCAGTTCAAATCCTTCATCAACACCGTTCTCAGCTCCTATCATGGCTGAATTAATCAGATTACGCCGCAAGGAGCCCACATCCTGAAACAGGTCTGTATAATGACGACGGTAGATATGGACAAGATCAACGTCATTGATATGTTTTCCCAGAATAGTCTGCACAATATCCCTTATGATCGGCTTGAAACCATCTGGCCAGTACCTTTCCAGCAGGGATTCTTCATCGGTAGTATCAGGCAAATAATGCATGATCGTACCTTTGCAGTTATGGCCCTCCTTTAATCCTGATAACCTGTCCGATAATGAAAGCCGCTTCATCTGAGACCAGGAACAGTGCCAGCGATGCTACCTCAGCACTCTTACCCAGTCTCCTCAAAGGAATGGCGGCAACAGCGAACTTTTTCAGGTCATCCAGATAAAGGCCTTCGCCTCTGGCAATACTTCGTGTCATATCTGTATCGATAAACTCAGGCGCAATGCAATTGACATTGATGTTGTAAGGTCCCAACTCCACTGCCAGCGACTGCGTTAACCCGTACAGCCCTGAGTTTGCTGCAGAGTATGAAGCCGTCCCCTTGTACCAAAAAGCGGGTGGCAGTGAAGAAGAGATATTCACAATCTTGCCGTAATTCTGTTTGAGCATGAATTTGAGGGCTGCTTGCGTACAGTTCATACAACCTTTTAGGTCGATATCTATAGTGGAATCCCATTGTTTATCTGTCATAAGATACGACCTGACATCTTTTCTAACCCCTGCATTGTTGATCAGGATATCTATCCTCTCGTATCTCTCTCTTACCTGCCTGAACATTTCAATAATTTGTTTCCTATCTCGCACATCAGCCTCGATCGCCAGAGCCTTACCACCACCCTGTAAGATACGTAAAGCAGTGCCATCAGCCATACCCTGCTCGATATCATTGACCACCACTACAGCACCTTCCAGAGCAAATCGTAATGCTATAGCCTTACCGATACCCTTCCCGGCTCCGGTCACAATAGCAACCTTCTGTGACAATATCAACTTATTTCGCTCAAATATATTATGTCAACAACCTGTTTTTAGCCATCACCATTTTTAATACATTTTCAATCTGCATATTAATATATTCGTCCAGGGTATACAGCTTTTGTATGTACCATCTTCGGGTCGCCCACATTTCACAGATCATCGGAATATTCTGGGCCACTATAGCGGGTTCCCTTACATCAAAAACGACCTCCTCGTTACCTTTTTCCAATATCTGTTGAAAAATTTTGGTGGACATCGTGTTTGTCTTGAGCAATCGCCGCAGGTTACGCTTACTTAGGTTACGGGCTTCCTGCGACCAGAAAACCTGTATATCCTGATTCTCCTCAAGATATTTTATCGCCTGTGTCATCATCTCCTTAAGCGCCGGAATTGCTTTTTTCCTCTTTAATTTTTTCATAAAAGCTTTGTTGGAAGCATCTGATGTAGTCGTGGAATAAACAAGAAAAAGCGTAAGTATGTCGTCCTTTGACTTCAAATAGTAATACAGTTTGCCCATGCTTATGCCGCAGTGTTTAGCGATATCTCTCACCGAAGTCTTTAAAAAACCCTTCTTTACAATCAAACGCGCCGCTGTCATAACAATTTTTTCACGCTCGGCGTCTATGCCATTTTTGACTGTTTTACTTTTTAACATATTTGATCTCCACACTGATTAGAGCAAGCGCTTGCTCTGATATTTCCACTGCATCCATTAATAGACAATATACTACGATTAGAGTCTGACAGCCAGCATCATTTTACCTTCCTGGCTTTATTAGTGAGGAAATAATTGATCGATATATTTACCTAATATATATATATATTATCCTTCCGATATCTGAAAGCAGTCGTAGACTTGAGACATTTTGCTTTTTTAAATTGGCATCAAAAGATCTCCCGGATATACTAACCGGGAGATCTTTTGATTATCTTGCCCAGTTGCAACTTAATCCTTGATACCTGCAATTCTTTTGACGATATCTTTCTTTTCCTGAATGTTATACTGAGTAGTAATCGCAATCTGCTCCATGACTGGTGAGCCGCCGCCATGGTATCCGCCTACCTGATTAACGCCGCCTGTAGCAGAGCAGATGATATCGCCCACATACATCCAGAACTTAATAGCGTTATCGATTTTTATATCTGGGTTACGCATTGTATACTTTTTCAGCAAATTGCCAGTATCCGCATTGAGGAAATCGCCCTCATGTGGGAATGTAGCCGAGATGCCACCCGAGATATCGCACAGTATTTCCGCTTCCCTGTATACGTTCTCTCCAGTCAAGCAACGCCCAACATTGCAATAGATTGAGTTAGGGACATAACTTCCTGGACCATATGGTACGAAGCCGATTCCCGGCATATAAACCTCGGGTTTTCCCAGCTCGGATGCGGTGAAGCCTGCAGCATAGCCAAGTTCGGTTACCATGATAAGCTCGGCTAACTTTTCCCTCACATGTCCTGCCTTGGCGATGCCATTATACTCGGCAGCCAGCGACACCGTACCAATCGTTACATCACCGATGGCTGGCTTGCAACCGGAATAGCTATGCCGATGGAAAAGTGCAAAAAGCAGTGCACCCACGCCGCCATGTGCAGTCTCGCCAGCGAGGAATACCCTCTCCCAAGGAATAAAGCACTTATCGAATATGGTATAGGAATCGGTTGCCCCTGGCATAAATCCCCTCTTAAAATGTTTGCGTTCACGGAAATTGTGTACAGTTACCACCTGTTTAATGCCTTCCCAGTCAGCTGGTATGGCGAATGATACTGCCCAGTCCTTCTCTTCAGGGGTTAAGGCACGGGTGGGAACTACGATAATATCATCGGCAACAGAAGCCTCTGAGTTGTGAACCTTGCAGCCCTGCACAACAATGCCATCGCTTTTTCTTTCGATGATCCTTAAATAGGCATCCGGATCCTTTTGTTCATGGGGCCGCTTCATTCTATCACCCTTCACGTCTGTCTGGGCGCAACAGCCAACCAGGTCACCCTCCTGGAATCTCTCAAGCCATTTCAGAAAGTTCTTGTAATACTCTGTAGAGCCTTTATTCTGCTTGTCCGCCTCATAGGATATGGCATTACAGGCGTTAGCACCATCGATGCCCATGCAGCGCTGGATACAACCACCAACCTGCTGACAAAGCACACGAGTCATGTCTTGCTTCTTGTGTAAGTCTTCTTTACTCTGGTGAATGTGGGTATAGCGATTGATAGTCTTGCCGGTCAGATGGCTCTTGGCTAATACCAGATCCTGAAATTTTGGATCCTGAGCTGCATCAAATGTGAAACCAATGGTGTTAATGGTAGGCATTTGCAACTCATCAGTGCGATCAATCAGGTTACCATCGTAGTATACATTGCGGCGCATTTTAGACAAGCCGTCAATATATTGTTTTTTAGTTCTGAGTGTAGAAGTTTTGTCTTTTGTAGTCATGTCTGCTCCTTTTTAACTTTTTATCTATATTTTCTTTATATATTTTAAAATCTCTCTTTATCTATCCTCCTGCCCTCCTTTTGCAGACCTGCAAATAACCTGATTACCTCGCTGTAACATGTACCGGATCAGACGCACCTGTAAGCAGGGTTAAAAGTGCTCCTGTTTGCTCCTTGATATAACTATCAATGGTGTAGTATCTTTTCAGATACCATCCGCGGTTAGCCCAGGCATTGGCAATAGCCACTACATTATGGGCAAGACACTTGCAGTCATGTGCCCTGAATTCACCCTTCTTTACCCCTTCGGTCAGTACCTTCTCAAGATAGGCCACAATGCGACTTTCATTTTCATAGACGATGCGCCTGTCGTTGACCGATAGCGAAAGCATCACATGGTTAATGAAATTATGAAGGTCGCGATATTGCTCTACTCCTGTCAGATAAAGTCTTATGCATTCTGTGAAATGCTGTGTAATTGACCCATTATTACACTTGGTACAATTGTCGAGTAACGATTGTGTTAGATCAGAGGTAAAATTGATAATTAAATAGAGTATATCATCCTTAGACCCGATATAATGATAAAGGCCTCCTGTACTCATGCCCAGTGCAGCTGCCAGTTCTCTGGTACTGGTATGGTTATACCCTTTTTTTACAATTAACTCTACCGCCGTTTTGACGATATGGGATCGCCTCTCTTTAACGAGATCTATATCACTACTGAATGTCCTTACCTTTCGCATTTTTACCGAGCGATCGTTCTGTCGTTCAGGTTTTTATTTTAACATAACTGCTGAACAATTCAAAGGATTATATCCTTTTGGATCGGCAAAAGGCTTCTTTTAGCGTCGAACGGCAGAATGGTACTATGCGGCTGTTGCAATGTACCTCATCGGCCAAGTAGTACTTCTTAATAAATCCGTTCTCATCCGAGGCGATAGACTGGATATCCACATAGGGAATATCCACTGATCTGCAGTATTCGCGTAGCGCGTGATTGAACTTGCGCGATATCTCACTGCGTTCATGCGGCTTGCCAGAAAAAGGAAGCGCCGTAATAAAATCCTTCTTGGCTGCTGGAGGTATACCATGTACGCTAACTGCAATACCTTGATCCCTGATCTTCATAATAGCCTGACCGTAGCGACGCACCGTCTCATCAATCAGTTCATCGAATGATTTTGTGCGTCCACTCTGTCCATATTTAAGATAGATGTGCACACGCGCATCGATCTCACCAAAAACCAAAAACACTACATCTCGCTTTTTATTCACCTTTTTCAGGAATAGCTCCAAATATTCACCGGATCGTGAGAAGCTCTTTTCCTTGATCAGGTTATAAGCTGTAGCCTGTGATATATGGTGCACCAGAAAGGGAAACCGATAAATAAACGGTTTGACATGACTATCGCCAATTGTATGTATAACACAAGTTTTGAAGAGGTTGGATTTAATTATCACTAACGCATTAAATAGCATCAATGGTGGGTATTTGAACACCATGTCCCAGAAAGGGAAGTATACTGATCCCCTCCGTTGCAGCCACGCTATGCGCGATAGGTTAAAGTTTTTCCAGATTTGTTTAATATTCAAAGATATATGACTATACATCCTGACTGATTATACGCAAATCAGGTTAATTTAGCTGTACGGCTCGGATCTTAGATAAAACGTTCGAAGCGTTCCTTTCTNNGAACTGCCAATGCCGGCTTCAGGTGTATGTGCCGGACGGACTTTTTCCCTCACGGAACGTGGGGGCCGGCTCTCGGGGATGGAGTGCAATTCCTGCTCACCGTTAACCACTTTTTGTGACACGTACAGTGCGCAGTAGCAGGCGCCATATCTTACCAGATCTTCATCACGGTAATCACAGGGACAGATGATATCCACATCTTCCTGCCTATCCCCAGATGCCAGGCGACAGGGACAAGACTGGTAGCCGTAGCGCTTTTCATTCACCAGCAATCCTTCGATCAGTCCTTTGGCAAAACCAACATCCGGATTGAGATGGTAACCTCCACTCTCAGCTTCTTTCTTATATTTTTCGTATGTTCTGTCAATTTCTGCCTGAGTTATCTTATATTCTGCATTCACAGTTTCAACGCCTCCCTGATCTCCTTTTCCTTAAAGCCAACGATGCACCTGCTATCATTGATAACCATGGTTGGGAAGGAGCTATCTGGATTCCACTTTTCTACGGCTACCATGGCGTTGGATCTCTCCTCACCCTGTAGCAGGTCGACGTAAAGATAATCGTATTCAACGCCCAGATCAGCTAAAAGCTGTCTGGTCTTCCTACACCAGATGCATGTGCTAAGTGCATATAACATGATCTTGCCTGCGTTTTTGCCCGGGACATGTTCTACCGCCATAGCATTACCTCCTGCTTAATAGTTATAGTTAAGTGTTTTATTCAGAATGATATCGGAAAGGTAGTTCTGCAGGCAAATATGCTTCTTTTTGTACGTAATTAATCGTTTCTCCGCTCCTATCGATTAGTTTTTGAACACATCAATAATCCGGGCATGTCTGATTTACTTCGTACTTTGTTTGATCGAGTGCACTTAAGAAATAGGATAGGAAATTACTGATATTCTCAAACAGGCCTTGACAGACGTATCTTTTTCTTCATATCATCAGCTTCACTGACTCTTTATAATTGGAGGCATTATTATGTCCAACAAATACCTACTCGATCCTGCTGAAACCATGTTCCTGATCATAGATGTTCAGGTTAATCTGGCCACAGCTATGGAAAAAGAGGTCATCTCAATAGTTGCAAGCAATATAAACATCATCGTTAAAGCATCCAAGGAACTCAATATTCCTATTCTATGCACTGAGCAGTATCCCAAGGGACTTGGCCCCACGCTGAACTCCATTGTCAAGAATATTGGCAACAGCTTCAAGCCGGTTGAGAAGATTGGCTTCAGCGCCTGCAGCGAGCCTGCTTTTCAAAACTTATTTACCAATATAAATAAAAAATACGTTATGCTCGCCGGCATTGAGTCGCATGTCTGTGTGCTGCAGACTACTTTGGATTTGCTGGAACAGGGATACATCGTGCATATCATGAGCGACGCCGTCTGCTCACGTTATAAGTCTGATTGGAAAAATGCCATGGAATTCCTGCGCGGCGCAGGGGCCGTCATCAGCACTACCGAGATTGCTATCTTCCAGCTCCTTCAAAAGGCCGGAACGCCTGCCTTCAAAGCCATCTCCCCTATGTTCAAGAAAAGGGATGATCACAGTCCAGTTTAAGGCGAGGAGTACGATCATATTTTAGTTTCTTTGCCCATTTGTTCACAATTGGGTAAACTAATTTTGTATAGCATTTCAGATATGTCAGATGCCAGCCCGGCTACCAGAGGAGGTATATTATGAATAATTTTACTGCCTGGCTCAAAGCTAACCTCAAGGTTATTTTGGCCGTGATTATACCTCTTGCTCTTATCGCCATTATTTTCGCACTCCCTCTTAAGGAAACATCTATACCGGCCACTGAGTCCTACTGGGCCACAGAAATGCAGACAGAAAATTATACGACTACTGAGACCTATACCGACACAGAGGCTTATGTAACCACTGAGATGCGTACCGAGACGATTTACAACCAGCCCGTTGGCTACGGCAGTTGGACTAAGACCTTTCAAGTGGACCATCCTAGTGCTACTGTCACCATCGAGGTAAACAACTACGGCGGTGCCTACTACGCGCCGCGTTACTATATCATCGGCGATAATTTCAGCCCCTACTGGGGCGGAGGCTGGCCTTATTACTCCTATGATAGCTGGTACGGCCCCGGCTGGTATCCATGGGACACGTACTCCGGGTTCTGGGGTGGAGGTCAGACGTGGGCGACCGTGCGTGTGACATATCCGGAGCAGGTTACCAAGTATAGACCTGTAACCAAAACACGCGATATCGTAAAATACCGTGAGGTCCCAGTACAGGTACGCAAGGAACGAACGTTTATGCAGCCGGTCAGAATATCCATCTGGGAAAGCCTTTTCCGCTGACTGTTCTGCTATAATAACGTATCGAAATTATGGAATGATCATGAAAGATTCGTTGATTGAGATACTCGTCTGCCCGGTCTGCCACGAACCACTCGAATTAAAGGATGCCAGGAGGGATGAAAAGGAGATTATCTCCGGCTTTCTAAGGTGTGAAAAATGTAATCACGATTATCAGATTGCTGATGGAATCCCCAACCTGTTGCCTCCCGATATGAATAATTGATCTGAAAGTCATTGGATTCGCTACAATAGTGATTTGAGCAAGGAATAACCATAGATGGCTATGCAGGCCTGTATGTGGCGCAGGCTTCAGGCGATTCCCACACCTCAACACAATCCAGTACTACCGCCCCAGGCAGACTCTGCCTGATCTCTTGATAGATTGTCGCTGCGATATTTTCCGATGAGGGATTTATCTTGCTAAAAGGCTCTATATCATTCAGACAGCGATGGTCATACTTCTCCAGCACCACTGCCAGCTTCTTCTTCAGCAGGGTAAAATCGTAGGCCATACCTTTCCTGTCCAGTTTTTCCGCTTTTATACGGACTACAACTCTAAAGCGGTGACCATGCAGGCGCTCACACCTGCCTCTATAACTTCTCAGATAATGAGCTGCGTCAAAGGCTTTCTCAACTGACAGTATATACATATCAAAGGCCCAGCGTTATCTTACCCCATTTTTCTACTACACCGACATCTTTCAGATCCCAGAGTAGCTCTCTAATAGTCTTATGTAAAACCGGATGCACAATTTCCGGCGCAATTTCGCACAATGGCACCAGCATAAAGGCTCTTTCCTGAAGCCTCGGGTGTGGCACAATCAGTTCAGAGGTATCTATCACCCTGTCACCATATAATAATATGTCCAAGTCGATCAACCGTGGACCGTTCCTGAAGGTAGCCTCCCTTCCCATGAGTCGCTCAATGTTCTTTAAATCTTTTAGCAAGTCTATTGGCTCCATATCCGTAACCGCCTCCACTACACAGTTGAGAAAGTCCGGCTGTTGCTCATATCCCTGTGGCTCGGTCCTGTATACCGAGGAGACCGTTTTCAGCATACTCCCATTGATCAGCAATCCAAGTGCATCAAACAGGTTGGCGAACCTGTCACCGACGTTCGATCCCAACCCGATGTAAGTTGCCGTCATTTACTCCTGCCCCCGTATCACAGCATCGCTCATCTTGGCAATCAGCTTCATTTGTTTAACATCATGCACACGCACCATGTCGGCGCCCTTCATAATTCCGATGGCAGTTGTGGCTGCCGTACCTTCCAGCCTCTCCTCCGGAGGCGTGCCCAGCACTGCGCCAATAAAGCTCTTACGCGAGGTGCCCAGTAGTATAGGGCATTTCAGAATCTTCAACTCATCCAGCCTGCGTATTATCTCAAGGTTCTGCTCCACCGTCTTACCAAATCCTATGCCAGGATCGATGACAATGTTCTCCCTTAGTACTCCAGCCTGCTCTGCCTTTTCAATCATCTCCACGAGTTGATTAAGTATTGAGCCTAAAATATCTTGGACCGGATTTCCTCGCTGGTTGCTCGTGATAACAATGGGCGCCTTTCTATTGCCTGCAAGCTCAATCATCCGCGCGCTGTTGGTCAGCCCCGATACATCATTAAGCATGTCAGCTCCTGCTTCCAGCGCCTTCTCTGCCACAGTGATTTTAGAGGTATCCACGCTGATTGGCACACCAAGAGACTTTTTGGCCATTTCAATGAAGGGAATAACATGGCGTATCTCCTCCTCCGGCTCTATGGGCTTTGCATCAGGACGGGTCGATTCGCCGCCCACATCGATTATGTCAGCCCCGTCTTGCACTAACTTTTGCGCCTTTCCCAGCGCATCTTCAGCCGATCTCAGGCCATCGCCTGAAAAAGAGTCCGGCGACAGGTTGATAATCCCCATGATAAAGGTACGCTCACCCCAGTGGAACAGCGTATTACCAATTGTGGTTGTGCTCCTGACTTTATCCATATTTTTCTATTTTAGCACTTGCTTGCACTGGTACGCAGATTTCAACATATTATCACAAATATTGCCAGTTCACGCAGTGCATATGGCAATACTGTTACAATCGTAATTTTGAGTGTTGCCAACTTTATTGATAACGGCTGAACAAAAAGCTTAATGACCATATACCTGCGGTTATGCTAAAATATCAATTCGATTCCCAGCACAGATAAAATCACTCTACAAGGAAGACAATAATTGGGGAAAACATTAAGCGAAAAGATACTCAGTGCCAAGTCTGGCCTTGATGTTAAGGCAGGTGAGATCATTATCTCACCAGTCGATCTGGTATTTGTGCAGGATACCACCGGCCCATTGACCGTGCGCCAGTTCAAAGCAGGCCGGAATCAGACACTGGCCAATCCTGCACGTTCGGCGATCTTTATCGACCACTCATCACCCAGCCCAAATCGGGCACTCTCCAATGATCATCTCTTTCTGCGCCAATTCGCCGCTGAGACCGGATGTCTACTCTTTGATACTGGAAATGGCGTCTGTCACCAACTCGTGGCCGAAAAGCTGGCCAACCCGGGCGAGGTCGTTGTGGGAGCAGACTCACATACAGTAACCGCAGGCGGACTCTGTGCTTTTGCTACCGGCATGGGATCAAGCGATATTGCTGTGGCATGGTCTCTGGGCAAGACCTGGCTACGCGTGCCAGAGGCCTTCAGTATACGAGTTACAGGTATGTTCTCCAGGGGCGTAGGAGCCAAAGATCTTATTTTGCATCTGATCGGCATGATTGGAGCCGACGGTGCCACTTATAAAGCACTTGAGTTCTGTGGGGACACGATCGATCGTATGCCTATGACACAGCGACTGACCATTGCTAACATGGCTGTCGAGGCCGGGGCAAAAGTCGGTCTCTTCCCCAGTGATAAGATCACGCAAGAGTACCTTAAACGCCAGGGACGTAGAGATAAATACAAGCCACTCCAGCCGGATACAGATGCCATCTACGAACGTACCATTGATATTGATGCCTCGAAATTAGAGCCGACGGTCGCGAAGCCACATACTGTTGATAACACTTCACTTGCTAACAATCTAAAAGATGTCAGGATCAACCAGGCTTTTATCGGTACCTGCACCAATGGCCGTTTGGAGGATATTGCTGAAGCCGCTGCTATTCTGAAAGGAAAGAAGGTCAGTGAAGGCGTGCGTCTATTGGTTTGTCCTGCCTCACGCAGTATAATGCTCCAGGCTAATAGAGCCGGTTACACAAATGTGATTATAGAGGCCGGCGGGCTCATACTACCGCCCGGCTGCGCGGCCTGTTTAGGCCTGCATCAGGGTGTCCTTGGTGATGGCGAGGTCTGTATTTCCACTGCCAACCGCAACTTTAAGGGTCGCATGGGCAACCCCGAGGGGCTTATCTACCTGGCCTCCACTGCCACAGCGGCGGCTTCAGCAATCACCGGCCATATCACCGACCCGAGAGAGGTACTTTGATGCAGACGATTTTAAAAGGTAGAGCTTTCAAATTCGGCGATGATATCTCCACCGATCTCATCATCGCCGGCAAATATGCCCACCTGCGCAGCAACCTGCCCGAGTTGGCCAAGCACGTTATGGAAGATGCCAACCCTGATTTTATCAAACAAGTACACCAGGGTGATTTTATCGTGGGAGGTTCCAACTTCGGACTGGGATCCAGCCGTGAGCATGCTCCCCTTGTGATCAAAATGGCCGGCGTTAGCGCTGTGCTGGCCAAATCATTTGCCCGCATCTTCTTTCGCAATGCCATTAACCAGGGTTTACCCGCCCTGATCTGTAATACTGACAAAATCAATCAGGGCGACCAGCTCGAAGTCAATCTGGAGGAAGGCGTTATTATCAACATAAGCAAGGATGAGAAATATACTTTCACAAAAATACCTGCTGTAATGCTCAGCATTCTCAACGATGGTGGGTTGATTCCCTATATTAACAAACACGGCGATTTTAAGATATAAAAAATGAAGATACTAAATTGGGGTGGAGCAAGGGAATTAATTTAAGGGGTAAACAAGAACATGGCATATAAGGTTACATTGCTTCCCGGCGATGGCATCGGGCCTGAGATCACCGGCGCCACGGTGCGTGTGCTTGAGGCTACAGGGATTAAGTTCGAGTGGGAGATATTTACCGTGGGCGAGGCTGCCATCTCCAAGTACGGCACTCCCCTGCCCAACGAAACTATCGAGTCCATCAAAAGGAATAAGATAGCTCTCAAAGGCCCTGTTACCACACCTATCGGCACCGGTTTTCGCAGTGTCAATGTTGCCCTGCGCAAAAAGCTTGACCTCTATGCTTGCCTGCGCCCCTGCAAGAGCTATAAGGGAGTCATTACCACACCCTATACCGGCATCGATATCGTTGTAGTCAGAGAGAATACGGAGGACCTCTATGCAGGCATAGAATTTCAGAAGGATTCTCCAGAGGCAGCACGACTTTATGAACTGATCAAAAATAGCTACAGTGAACCTTTACGCCAGGATGCTGGCTACTCAATAAAGACCATCTCCGAGACCGGCACCCGCCGCATCGTAAAATTCGCCTTCGATTACGCCCTCAGGTACAGGAGAAAGAAGGTCACCGCTGTTTCCAAGGCTAACATAATGAAGTTCACCGATGGCCTTTTCCTTTC
>DFZI01000051.1:0-18870 GCA_002383665.1 Dehalococcoidia bacterium UBA4060 | reverse complement strand
ATGAAGCAGCCCTTTTTGAGCCCACACATGGTAGTGCACCCAAGTACACAGGCATGAACAAGGTCAGCCCTATGGCACAGATGTTATCAGGCGTGCTGATGCTGCGTCATCTGAACGAGGAGAAGGCCGCCGACAGGTTGGAGAACGCCATCGCAGCCGTGATCGCTGAAGGCAAGGACGTAACCTACGACTTGCGCAAAGATCGTGATGAGCCAAGTGCCACTACTTCTCAGGTCGCTGATGCTATAATCAGGAAGATGAAGTGAGATGATTCATTGATATGAGCAATCATCCTTTCATTCCCAGTACCCACAATAATCCCGCCACACTTTTAGCGTCACAGATCTCGCCACGTTCGATCCGATCTTTGATCTCGCCAAGCGGCACCCTGACTATTTCAATTTCGTCAGTATCGTCTGCAATCAACCTGGATGGCTGCAGTTCCTCAGCAAGGTATAGGTACAGATACTCGGTGCAGTAACCAGGGGAGGAGTAAAATCCTCCCAGCCTGTTCACCTTGCCCGGCAGGTAGCCGATCTCCTCCTGCAGCTCCCTCCACACTGCATCCTCCGGCTGTTCCCCCTCCTCAATACCACCAGCAGGTATCTCCAGCAACACCTTTCCCGCAGGACGCCTGAACTGTCTTTCCAGAATAACATTGCCCTGGCCATCCAGTACGACAACTGCGATACAGTCAGGATGCCATACTATCTCCCTGATGGTCTCTGTGCCGGACTTTTTCCTGATGCGATCGATGCGCAGGCTGACCGCACGTCCCTGAAAAACAGTCTTGCTTTCAATCAGTTTCTCTTCCATCAAATGTCAGCCTTCACATCGTAAATAAGTGCCACCTCATCACAATCAGGAAACTTGGGACAGGTGAAACATTCTGCCCAGATCTTGCGCGGCAGCTCCATCTTGTCTACCTGTCTGAACCCCTGCTTTTTGAAAAAATCGGGCTTGTAAGTAAGACAGAAGATGTGTGGGATGCCCAGTGTTCTCGCCTCCTCTACACAGGCTTTAACCAGAGCAGAACCTACACCTTTTTTCTGCTTGTCTTTATCCACCGCCAGCGCCTTGACCTCGGCTAAATCAGACCAGCTTATATGCAGGGCAACACAGGCCATGACACGACCGTAACGGTTACGTATGACAAAGTAGTCCCTTAGATTTTCATATATCTCGCTTAATGCCCGCGGCAACATCTCACCCCTGTTCGCAAACTGGTTAATCAATTTGTGCATGATTTTAACGTCGTCGATCTTAGCTTTTTCCACTTTCATTTCGTATCCTTGATTTTCCCTCATTCTTGCTCTATTACCGTGGCTATTATAACTGTATGGCCTTTTATATAGTTTTCTCCTTCAGTTTTGTTACCAAAGTTGCATAGAATGTACTACGTGGCCTCAGCCGAACGAACCTCGCAACGTAAGGGCTCACCGATACGATGACTTCATCTTCATTCTTTAAAATCACTTCCACCTGGCCATCCATACTCAGGATTGCCTCGTGGTTTGTCTTTACTTTAAATTTGATCTCAGCCACCGAAGCGATGATCATCGCCTTATCCATGCTTAAATGCGGGCAGACCGCCTTCATAATCATATCCTTTGATCCAGGATAGATTACCGGCCCGTTGGCTGCCATCATGTAACCCGTACTGCCTGTGGACGTTGAAATGATCACTGCGTCAGCCCGGTAGGTGGTAAAGGCATTCCCGTCAATATTGACCTCAACATTGATCAGGCGTAAGTTGCGACCCCGACCCAGAACCACATCGTTGAGAGCATGGAAGTGCTTGTCAGAGTTCAGGATGGCCTCAAGCATGCTACGGTCGTCGTACCAGCCCTCACCATCAATGATGTTCGAGAGCTTTTCCAGGGCATCCCCGGCCTCCAGTTCAGCCAGAAATCCCAGTCTGCCAAAATTAACGCCCACAATGGGTATCTGACGTGGATAGATAATTCGGCTAACACGCAATATGGTGCCATCACCTCCCACGCTGACCACCAGATCGGTCTGATCGAGCTGGCGTTGTGCGCCCGATTCATCCCATGACGAATGGAGCCAGCAGCCAATGCCTTTGGCCTTTAAATAGCTCTCTATCTTATGGGCAAAGGCCTCTGCTCTCTCCACTTTCGGATGAAACAAGATGCCGATTCTCTTCACGGATATGAAATTTAACAAAGGGGAAAGCCTGTGTCAAATAAATATGGCACGTTATCTCAAATTCTATCGATCAAACAAATCAAAACTATATGTCTCAAACCCGGTTATTCCAGCAATTGCTTCAATGTAAGGGCATTCTGGATAGCAAATCCGCCGGCATCGTTGTTAAAGTAGGCATATACGGTGCTAACATCCAGCGACATGATCTTTCCTGCCCAACTTCTTAGTTGATTATCCGAATAACATCCGCCATACAGCCTCTGGCTGCCATGGAAACGCAAGTAAGCAAAACTGCAGGTAGCCATTACCGGTGAACTAAAGTCCGGCATGTCATAAATGCAAAGGCCACAGTTGTATTGGCTCAGAATATTATATATTCCCTCCTCAAACCACGATGGGTCGCGGAACTCAAACACATGTTGACTATCAGAGGGAAGTATTTTAATAAAATTTTCTAATACCAGACCATCAGACTTCATACCGGGCGGGAGCTGATATAAGAGGGGGCCAAGCTTATCTCCAAGGAACTGTGCTCTAGCTATGAAGTTGCCCAAAGGCTCTTCGCAATCCCTGAGTTTTTTCAAATGCGTGATCAGGCGGCTGACCTTGACCGAGTACACGAAACCCTGCGGCGATGAATTTTTCCAGTTGGTGAAAGCCTTCTCTGAAGGGAGATGGTAGAAGCTATTGTTAAGTTCTACAGTAGGGAAATACTTGGCATAGTATTTAAGCCATCCTGTCTTGGACAGGCTTGGGGGATAAAAACTTTCTCTCCAGTGCTCGTAATGCCACCCTGAAGTCCCGATGTAGCACTTCATGTCTGTTGTCTGCCCCGCTAATACAGCGTCATTCTACCAGTGGATTATGATACACACAAGCAGTCTGCACAGAGAATACTGTTGATTCCCAGGAGGCCTTGAAACTCCGTAACGAGGTCAGATCCCGAAAATCCTGACGGCGGCGGTCGTCAGGTTCATGAAAAGGCCCGGCACCACGCCTAAGGCCAAAACTCCTACCACGCAGGCAGCCAGCGCCAGCCATTCGGGCCAGGAGGCATCTACCTTCTCCTCAGTCACAGGTGTGCCCAGCCACATGGCCTTGGCAATCTTAAAGTAATAGTAAGCGGATATTACGCTATTGATGACTGCGATTACAACCAGCCAGGCCAGACCCATATTAACCGCACCGCTGAAAATATAGATCTTGGCGATCAATCCTGCCGTGGGCGGTAACCCCGCCAGCGAGATAAGACAAATGGTGAGCCCCAGTGCCAGCAATGGTGATCTCTTGATCATACCATTGTAATCCTCAATCTCATCACTATTGATCTTATTGCTGATGGCAATGATGGCAATGAAGGCACCCAGGTTGGTCAGTGTGTAGCTGAGCAAAAAGAAGATCAGCCCACCGGTGACATTTTCTTTCGTTCCCATGGTCAGGCCCATGGCAGCCAATCCTACCATCATGTAACCAGCTTGGGCGATGCTGGAGTACCCAAACAGCCTCTTAATATTGGTCTGCACGATTGCAACCAGGTTGCCAACAGTCATCGTAATCGCTGCCAGCACAGCAATTATCATAGCCCAGTCATTATGCAGCCAGACTGGTAATCCAAAAACGGTCATAAGCACACGAGCAATGACCCCGAACCCAGCAGCTTTGCTGGCTACCGACAGGTAGGCTGTAATGGTGGTCGGGGCTCCCTCATAAACATCCGGCACCCACATCTGGAATGGCACACTGGCAATTTTGAAACCGAAGCCGGCTATAATCAGAACCAGACCAATCATCAGCGCCGGGACCTCCTGCAGATCCTTAAATGGCATGCCTCTGACATATTCGGCAATGCAGGTCAGACAGGTGTTGCCTGTCAAGCCGAAGATAAAGGCCATGCCATAAAGCAGGATAGCCGAGGCAACTCCACCAAGGATGAGGTATTTCAGACCTGCTTCGCTGGACTTCTTGTCCTTGAGGAAACTGACCAGTGCATAAAGCGAGATACTACTCAGCTCCAGCGCCACATAGATCGTGATCAAATTAATGGCCGATACCAATAGCATCAGGCCAACAGCGGAAAGCATCAGCAGAGCATAATATTCACCCTGGAACTTGTTGAACTTTAACACATAGTTATGCGAGGCCAGAATCACGAGCACAGTGGCAGCCAGTATCAACAGCTTGAAAAACAGTCCGAATGGATCTATGGAAATCATTTTGTCGAAAAGGCCGACGGGCGGCGTGTTCCATATCACGATGATGAACGTGGCAGCCACAATGGCGCCGATCACGGAAAGTACGGGCAGCACCCGCTTCTGTGTAATGAAAAGATCCAGCAGCACGATCAATAATGCAAAGCACAGAAGGCTGATCTCAGGCGCTATAAACTGTATGTGCTCCATAATCATCTATCTAAACCTTCCAGGTTAACTTTTCATTACATTCCAATCAGTCTGGCAATGGGCATGATGCCTGTGTTGATGATATCGGTCATAATGGCCGGGTAGATACCGAACAGCATGATGATAGCGACAAAGGCGAAAGTGCTAACCTTCTCGACCAGATCAGCATCACCTACATGGTTATATTTCTCCAACGGGTATTCGTAAAAAACCCTCTGCAGCATCCAGAGTATGTAGCCAGAAGTTAAGACTATACCAAGCACACCGATCAAGGCATAGACCTGCATGCCCGGAATAGTTGTGCTGGAGAAAGCACCATTGAAGACGATGAACTCAGCCACGAAACCAACTGTGCCCGGTAGTCCCAGTGAGGCCAGCCCGGCAATGCTGAAGACAACAGCTATCACGGGCATCTGGCGCGCCAGGCCTCGCAGATTGTTTAGGTCACGCGTATGTGTCTTGTCGTAGACCAGACCTACCATAGCAAAGAGCAGGCCGGTGATTATGCCGTGGCTGAACATCTGCATGACCGCACCGGCGAGCGCCACTTGATTTAGGGCAAATATGCCCAGCAACACATAGCCCATGTGAGACACAGAGCTGTAGGCGATCAGCCGCTTAAGGTCGGTCTGACGCAGGGTCACACCTGCACCATAAATAATGCCAACTACAGCCAATATACACATGACGGGAGCGTACTGTGCCGCGACCTGTGGCATCATGCTGACACAGACCCTGATGATGCCGTAACCACCCATCTTCAGCAGTGCCCCTGCCAATATAACACTGGCCGCTGTGGGAGCGTTGGTATGAGCATCAGGAAGCCAGGTATGGAAAGGAAATACAGGCAGCTTGATGCAGAACCCGATGATAAGCAGGAAAAACAGCAACTCCAGTGGGATGAAGGTTGCGCCGATCTGTATGCCGGCCAACGCAGTGATATCAAAGGTGCCGGTGATGAAATAGGTGCAAAGAATGCCCGCCAGCATAAAGGCACTGCCGGTCAGTGTGTAGATAAGATACTTATAAGCCGCATATTCCTTGCGTCCGCTTCCCCAGATTGAGATGAGGAAGAACATGGGTATCAACTCGACTTCCCAGAAGAGGAAGAACAGCACCAAGTCCAGCGACATGAATACGCCCAGAATGCTGCTCTCCAACATCAGTAGCCAGATAAAATACTCTTTGGGTCTCAGTTCGATTTTCCACGAGACCAGAATAGATACCATTCCCAGGAAAGTCGTCAATATTACGAGTGGAAGACTAATGCCATCCACGCCCAGACTATAATATGAATTGATCACCGGTATCCAGCTTATTTTCTCAGTAAACTGCATATGACCGACGAGGGACTTGTCAAACATGCAAAACACGTACATCGAGACTATGAATGACGCCAGAGTTGCGCTCAATGCAATCCACTTCACAGTTTTCTGACCTGGCTTAGGCAACAATGCAATGACAGCCAAACCGATGACCGGCAGAAAAATGATCAAACTCAACAAATGTAAATTCAATTCCATTTACTCAGCCAAATAAATATACAACAACTGCGATGGCAACCACACCAAGGGCGATAGTGAAGGCATACACTTGAGTCTGACCATTTTGCAGCTTTTTCAAAGCGCTGCCAGCACTGGAGGCTGCCGAGGCCGTTCCGTTCACTGTGCCATCGACCACGCTGGTATCAAACATGGCAAACAGCTTGAACAACCCGTTATATAGGAATGTTTTGACAATCACATTCTCGTAAAGATCGTCCATATAATACTTGTGGGAAAGCAATGTATACAGAGGTCTGACCGCATTGGTGATCTTCTCGGCTGAGATCCACTTCTTGATATATATGGCAAATGCCAGGAAAATGCCTGCCAGCGCTATCAGAAGTGAGGCCAGCGGCAGGGGATGGGTCAATGTCCCGAAAAAGCCTTCCAGGAACCCGATTTTATGTACCGCGCCTTCAACATCGCCTTCGAACAGGCCGTTGAAGAAGCCTGTCACATTTATCCAGCCCGAGCAGACGGCCATTACTGCCAGTATGACCAATGGCACTACCATCACTGCTGGGGACTCATGCGGTCCCTGCGGATGTTCATCATGATCACCGTGCTCAGAAGGGGCTCCTCCCTTATACTCGCCGTGAAAGGTCATGAAGACAGCCCTGAACATGTAAAAAGCCGTCATAAATACGGTGATCAGAGCCAGTACGAACAGGGTCGGGTTGTTGCTAAAGGCATTCATCAAAATCTCGTCCTTGCTCCAGAAGCCAGCCAACGGCCAGATACCCGCCAAACTTAGCGAGCCAATGACGAAGGTAATATACGTCCAGGGCATAGACTTGCGCAGACCACCCATCAGTCTCATATCAAATGTCCCCGAGCTATGGTTCACGCTACCTGCTCCCAGAAAGAGCAAAGCCTTGAAGAAAGCATGATTGAAAAGGTGAAAAATGCCGATGGCAACTCCACCCACACCCAAGCCCAGCATCATGTATCCGAGCTGGCTGATGGTGGAGTAGGCCAACACACGCTTGATGTCGTTCATTACAAAGCCTATGCTGGCCGCGAAGATCGCAGTGAAGGCGCCTATGACAGCAACAACCAGCATGGCTTCAGGCGAATGCGAAAAGATAGGGTAGAAACGTGCTACAAGAAATACGCCCGCTGCTACCATGGTAGCTGCATGGATCAGGGCACTGACCGGGGTAGGGCCTTCCATCGCATCCGGCAGCCACACATGCAGTGGGAACTGAGCCGATTTACCGCAGGCTCCGGCAAAGATACCGATGGCCACCCAGGTCAGAGTTGTGCCCGTCAGAGTGCCGGCTGCTACCAGCTTGTAAATTTCCCCCGTGTCAAAGGTGCCCGTAGTAGCAAACAAGATAAGTATGGCAGCCAGAAAGCCCAGGTCGCCAAAGCGTGTAACAATGAAAGCCTTCTTGGCTGCATTGGCTGCAGAAGGTTTGTGGAACCAGAACCCTATCAGCAGATAGGATCCCAGACCCACGCCTTCCCAGAATACGAACATGAACAAAATATTGTTGGCCAGCACCAGTCCCAGCATGCAGGCTGTAAACAGCGACATAAAGGCATAATACCGCATATAGCCTGGGTCACCCTTCATGTAGCCCTGAGAATAAATCTGTACCATCAGGGAAATGAAGGTTACTACTACCACCATCACGGCCGTGAGCGAATCTACCATGACCCCTATGTGCATCTCCAGATTACCGACAACTGCCCACCTGATATCATCCACGGGTAGCATATGCCCCGGCGAGGAAATCACAGCGCCCAATACCCAGAACGATAGTGCACAGGATATACCCACTGCGCCAATAGTTACATATCCGGCCAGTCTGGGGTATCTGGGCAGAAACGGTCTGAGCACCAGCCCGATCATCAGGAAAGATAGGAAAGGCAGCAAGAATATAAGCCAGGGCACTTGCATTGGCATCACAGCTTCCTTAAGACCTCCTCAACAACATGTACCTTTTCCTGGGAGACCAGCACTCTGTAAGCGGAAGATTCCCTCATCTCCAGCTTATCTCCTTCGGGAAGAATGCGTGCAGGAACGCCTTCGCCTTCGAAGAACTCCTTCCACATTTCAGCCATCATTAAGTTCGCTGCGCTCTTAACCTGTACCCACATATCATTACCATTTCAATATATTGAATTTCTCCATGTCTATGCTCTCATGATTGCGGTAGATCGAAAAAATTATCGCTATGCCCACCGCCACCTCGGCCGCCGCTACTACCATCACGAAGATGGCAAATATCTGCCCGGTCAGCGAGACTGGAGCTACGGACTGCGAAAACGCGATCAGAGCGATGTTCACGGCATTGAGCATTATCTCCAGACACATGATCACCTTAATCACATTGCGCTGTGTGATGACACCGAACAGTCCAATGGCGAATAATATCGCCGATAAAATAAGAAAATGTGTCAATCCTACTGTAAGCATTATTTTTCCCTAATCACTGCAATTGCGCCCAGAATAGCTGACAGCAACAGCACAGCAGCGATCTCAGATGTGAGCATATATCCGGGATTGCCAAAAAGCAGGTTCCCCAACGGTTTGACCGTTTCTTCCAGAGGTGGCGTGGAACTGAGATAAAATGCTGTATTGATCACTCCCCAGGCAATAACACCGATCAAAGCCAGAGCCACGATGCCTGCCACCCATTTGATTTTGCCCAAGGGTTGTCCCTGACGGGCATCCCGTGTAAGCATAATGGCCACGATAATCAGTACCGAGATGGCACCCACATAAATTAGTATCTGCACGATCGCCAGAAAGTCGGCATGCAGCAACAAATAAATGCCGGCCACCGTCATAAACAGCAGTATGAGGGATAAGGCTGCTCGGAAAACATCCCTCAAAATAATTACACCCAAGGCAGCAGCCACTGCAATGGCCGCCATCAAATAAAAGGTGATGCTGTATGTAATCTCAGGCACCTGGCCCCCTCTTACGCGTGCTCAAAGGCAGAAATTTTAGCTTCTGACCACCCTCTTCCCTATCATATAAGAGCAAGCTCTGCGCCGGTAGATCAGCATCGAACTGAGGTCGGAAATAAGCACTTGGCCGGTGATTTTCCGATGCGGTCAGTTTTTCCTTGTTCAGGATGAAATCGCCCCTACGGTACTTGGCACACTCGTATTTCAGGCCCATGGCCAGCGCATTATATGGACACGACTCGACACACAATCCACAGAATATGCACCGGCCTGTGTCGCACTCAAATTTGTCAACAATAAATCTATTGGGTTCACTGCGGTGCGTTACCAGCAGGATGTTGCCCTGCGGGCAAGCCTTGGTGCAGGTACCACATCCGGTGCACTTATCAGGGAACCAGACTAACTCATTACCACGTATGCGTTTCGATGTATGTAGCTTTTCCTCTGGGTACTGCACAGTAATGGGCTTCCTGAACAAATGCTCAAAAGTTAAAGCCATGCCCTTGGCAATGCCTAACCCATAATGTTCAAACTTCAACTCTGCCACCTCCAAATGTAAACATCCTGGAGAAAAGCAGGATAAGCACGGCCGCCAGGCCAAAATTGATTACTATCATCACCCACTGTAAAGATGCCGGTACCAACAATATTTCGATGGCAACAACTATAAGGTTGATGAGTGACATTGGTAGCATGAACTTCCAGGCGAAGGTCATAAGCTGGTCCACCCTTAACCTGGGCAGTGTTGCGCGCATCCACAGGATCAGCGTGAAAACCAAAAATACCTTGATTAGGAACCACAGAACAGGGGGCAGGAAAGGTCCCTGCCAGCCGCTGAGAAACAACGTTGTAATGACGGCGGCATAGACAAATGCCACGCCATATTCGCCAAGGTAGAAAAGGGCAAATTTCATGCCGGAGTATTCTGTGTGATAGCCGGCCACGATCTCTGAATCCGCCTCCAGCAAGTCAAATGGACAGCGGTTCATCTCGGCCAGTGAACCCAGGAAAAAAATCAGGCAACCTAAAGGTTGCAATAAAATGAAGGGTAATGTCTGTGCTTCCACGATCTTAACCATGGAAAGTGAACTGGCCATCATAGCCACACCTACCAGCGACATGACCACAGGCAACTCATAACTCACCATCTGTGCGATAGCACGCAGGCCTGCAATCAGTGAGTACTTGTTACAGGAAGCCCAGGCTGCCATGAAAATGGCCAGCATTGAGAGGGAGCTAATGGCAATTATGTATATGGCACCAACATTTAAATCTACTAAAATAGCAGCCTTATCAAAGGGAATGACAGCAAATACCATCAGGACCGGCACAAAAACCGCGATAGGTGCTATAAAATGCACCACCTTGTCGGCTTTGGCTGGCACGATATCCTCCTTCAACAAAATCTTAACCGCTGTAGCAATGGGCTGAAAGATGCCCTCGGGCCCGCACCGATTCGGCCCCAGACGGATTTGGAAACGGCCGAGCAGCCGGCGCTCCCACCAGATAAAGACAATCACAATGGTAAGCACCGCAGCTACGATAATTACTATACCCGTCAGTGCAGGCACGGAGTAATATGCCCAGTCGGGCCATCCCAGAGTTTTGAGAAACAGTTGAAATTCATCCAGCAATGTCATCAGCGGTCAATCTCTCCCAGTACTACGTCTATGCTGCCGAAAATTATGATCAGGTCAGCGATCTTCCAGCCGACCGCCATGTCCTTCATTGCTGTTATGTTAATTAATGTGGGGGGATAAATATGCAGGCGGTATGGTGCGATCGAACCATCGCTCACCACATAGAAGCCCAGGTTACCCTTGGGTGCTTCGATGCATACGTAGGCTTCGCCTTTCGGCGCCCTGAAGAACTGAGGCACATCGGCGCAGACCGAACCCTTTCCAGGGAGCTGTTTTAGTGCCTGTTCTACTATCCTGACGCTCTGCCTCATCTCCTGCATGCGTACCCAGTAGCGGTCGTAGCAATCACCGGTCTGACCGGTGGGAACCTCGAAATCAAACCTGTCATATATCGAATAGGGATCCATCTTGCGCAGATCCCACTTCACGCCACTCGCTCTTAGTACAGGACCGCTGGCCCCGATGGAAACAGCAGTCTCGCGAGGAAGTATGCCAACACCCTTACTGCGGGCTAGTAGAATTTCATTCTGAGCTAACAACTGGTCATACTCATCAATATACCTGGGCATCTCAGCGATGAACTTCTTCACCGCAGGAAGAAATTCTTCAGGGACATCCTGACTCATCCCACCGATGCGCATGTAGTTATACATCATGCGCTGACCGCAGGCCATCTCGAACATGTCGAGGATTTTTTCCCTCTCACGCCACATATATAGCACCGGTGTCATCATGGCACCTATATCATTAAGAAAGAATCCGACCGCCATCAAATGGCTGGCGATTCTCATGAGCTCCGAGAAGATGACCCTCAGATATTCGCCCCTCTCAGGCACCTTTATTCCAGCCAGTTTTTCCACGGCCATGCAATAAGCAACATTGTTGGTCATTGCTGCCAGGTAATCCAGCCTGTCCGTAAAGGGAATATTCTGCGCATAGGTACGGCCTTCGGCTAATTTCTCGATGCCACGATGCAGGTATCCGATTACCGGCTCTACATCGACGATAACCTCGCCATCCAGGGTCACTCTAAGACGTAAAACGCCGTGTGTAGAGGGATGCTGCGGTCCTATGTTAAGGTAGAAGGGCTCTGTTTTTACAGACATTATAAATAGTCCCTCCGCAGCGGGTGACCATTGAACCCTTCCCAGAGTAAGAGACGTCTGAGGTCAGGATGCCCCTCGAACTTGATACCGAACAGATCAAATATTTCGCGCTCCTGATAGTAAGCTGCACGCCAGAGCGGTGTGAGTGAGGCAACTGTAGGATTATCCCTGGAATAAAGGCGTGTCTTTAAAATAAGACTATGGTTTTGCTTGAGCGATACCATACGATAAATCATCTCGAAATATTCCATGTAATCGGCCGCCGTCACAACAGTCAAATAATCAAAATCAAGCCCGGGCGTTTCCTTCAAATAGGTAGCTACCTGAAAGAGATGCACGCTGTCGACGACCAGCATCTCCTTATCTGCAGATACAACAGATCCGGTAAAAACTTCAGCTATCCTTTTACCAAGTTCTTCGCTGTTGATAGCTACCATCACTTCAATTAGTCCCTGTCTTTTATTTTAATGAGAGGCTGGGATTGTCAATAGTTCCCTTGATAATCTTGGCATGTAGCCTGGTGATGCCATAAAGCAGAGACTCCGGCCTGGGCGGACAGCCTGGCACATAAACATCGACCGGGACAATGCGGTTGATCCCCGGACACACACTGTATGATTCACGGAAGGTGCCACCGCTGATAGTGCAGGCTCCCATGGCAATCACCCATTTTGGCTCGGGCATCTGGTCGTAAACCATCCTGACAGCCGGAGCCATCTTCCAGGTCACCGTTCCTGCTACAATCATGAGATCGGCTTGCCGGGGTGACCAGCGGAAGATGTCCAGACCGAAGCGGGCAGCATCAAAACGTGAAGCTGCCATGCCGATCATTTCAAAGGCACAGCAGGCAAGGCCGAACATCAGCGGGAATATCGAGCGTTGCCTGGCCCAAGCCAGAGCAGTATCCACCGTAGTGAGCAATATATTACGTTTAAGATCTTCCTCGAGCCATTTGTCGGGGTCAGGTATGGGAGATGTACACTGTGAAATGAAGGAATTGATGAGTTGGCCTTCGGCGATATCGGCTTCCTGGGGTGTGGACACCTCTGGTCTGATTATTTCCATTGCAGGGCTCCTTTACGCCAGGCATATAAATACCCAATTATCAATATAGCTAAAAATATACCCACCGCAATAAGCCCACCAACTCCTAAACCTGTTACATTGACTGCCCACGGATAGAGAAATATGGTCAGCATATCAAACAACACAAATAATACAGCGAAGAAATAATAACGGAAGTTATACTGCACCCATGTCTTGCCAATGGTCTGCATCCCGCACTCGTATTGCCCTTCTTTGGTAGGATTCTTCTTGGTGGGAATCAGTCCCATTACCATAAGTATCTTGGGGATAAGCGGAATAATGACAGTGAAACCGATTGCGCAAATAAGCAGAATGCCTACATAACCATATTGAGCAAGCACTTCTTAAATCTCCTTGGGAACTCACACAAACCGGTGCTAAGTATAGTACAAGTCATAAATTTCTGTCAAAACAGGTTTATTTTGCTTGACGAACAATAGTGAAACTGTAATATAATTTAGCATTCTATAGATTATTTAATTCTTAAAAGAGTTATACATCAGCTTAAATGCGTATTACGGGAGGCTCCGCCAAGGGCCAGATTCTCAAGACATTGCCAGGGAGGATGGTCAGGCCTACTACTGACAAGGTTAGGGAGGCTATTTTCTCAATACTGCAGCCATTGCTAAGCAACTGGCAGAGGGGACTGGACCTCTTCGCAGGCAGCGGTGCTCTGGGAATTGAAGCCCTCAGTCGTGACATGAAATTTGTTGACTTCGTCGATCAGAACGAGAAATGCTGCAGCATTATCAGAGAAAATCTTAAGAAAACAGGGCTCTTGGAAAAGTCGCATATTTATTGTTGCCCTACCAGTCGGGCGATTGGCTTCCTCGCTGAACCTTATGATGTCATTTTCATGGATCCTCCCTACGCCGATAACACACTGGGCAATCTGATTGGACAGTTGGATGGATCGAAGTTGGTAACCGGTAAAACGATAATTCTGGCATCCCACGCATCGCGCCTGCCATTGGAAAAGAAGTATAATAACCTGTCTTTAATTAAAGAGCGTAAATATGGTGACACCTGCATTTCAATTTACCAGAAGGAGGTTACATCTTGACCACAGCTCTGTATCCAGGCAGTTTTGACCCAATTACCAACGGGCACCTCGACATAGTAAAAAGAGCCGCATCCCTTTTCGATAAACTGATCGTCGGTATCTATGGCCTACCTCAAAAAGATCTCCTCTTCAGTCTACAGGAGCGGGTGGAACTGGCCCAAGAATCAGTTAAAAACTTGAAGAACGTTCAGGTTTTATCTTATTCGGGCATCACCGTTGAATTTGCACGAAGCACGGAAGCCAAGGCTATGGTACGCGGCCTGCGCGCAAGCAGCGACTTTGAGCGAGAATTTGAGATGGCCTTGATGAACAAGAAACTGGCGCCTGATATCGAGTTGGTTTGCTTCATGGCCGATCTTAAGTATCAGTTCCTCAGTTCCAGTCTACTCAAGGAGATCATCATGCTGGGCGGCAACATGGACGATATGGTGCCGCCTCACGTATGTGCAGCTCTCAAGAAGAAGTTGCTTCATAAGTAGTAGATTAGAGTATATAATTATAAGACATTTACAAAAAATAGATCTCGATTAATATTAGGAGGATTTGTCTCAGATGGCATATAAAATTACCGAAGATTGCATCAGTTGTGGGGCATGTGAGGCGGAATGCAAGAACGAAGCCATAAAAGAAGGCGATACCATTTATGTGATCGACCCTACTAAATGCACCGAGTGTATTGGCTGGTTTGCTAAGCCCAAGTGTGTCGAGGTCTGTCCCGTTGACTGTTGCGTACCTGACCCCGCCCACAAAGAGGCCAAAGACCAGTTGCTGGAAAAATGGAAGAAGCTCCATCCTGGCAAAACCCCGGCTTAAATTAGCCTATTCACCGAACAGCAAATGATAACCATAGATCCTGATCTCCTCGAGATCAAGGGAAGTGAGCGCGTGTTGGATGCGGGGTGCGGAAATGGGCGGCATATCTGGCAGGTATGTAAGATCAATTCTGGCATGTCTGTGGCCTTTGACTTAGATATACCCAGCCTTCAGCGTGCCATGTACATGCTCAATAATATGGAAGAAAAAGGGGAATGCGCTGGTCCTTGGCACATAGTAGCCGGCAGTGTTACCAGCCTTCCCTTCCCCAACCATGCATTCGATAAGGTTATCTGCTCGGAGGTGCTGGAACATATCCTTGATCTTAACAAAGCTATGTCGGAGCTGGTGCGTGTGCTCAAACCCGGTGGCATTCTGGCCGTCAGTGTGCCGTCTACTTTCGCTGAATCGGTCTGCTGGAAAATCTCGGATGATTACCATAACACTCCTGGCGGCCACATCCGCATCTTCAAGCATCAGGAGATACTCGATTTATTGAACGGAGTTGGTGTTCAGGTATTTGAGGTCCGCTACAAACATTCACTCCACTCCATATACTGGTGGTTGAAGGGCATCTTCGGGCTCAAAAATGAGAAGGCCTTTATCCCCTCACAATACTATAAGTTCCTGGTCCGGGATATTTACAACGGCCATAAATATACCAAGTGGATAGACAACATCCTTAACAAGTTCATTCCCAAGAGCACGGCTATCTACTGCCGCAAGCCGGCATAGATATATCCCTATTTTCCCAGACCCCTGGCCTTATTATAGGCTGCTTCCACAGCGGAGATCATCAGTGATCTCAAACCACCCATCTCCAACCGGTAAAGAGCTTCAGCAGTGGTCCCGCCCGGTGAGGTTACCATATTTCTCAGCTCGGCGGGATGCTTGTCCAACTTTTTAATGAGCTCGGCTGACCCGGATATGGTCTCAATGACCAGCTTCTGTGCCACCGCCCTGGGGAGTCCTATATGTACCCCGGCATCGATCAAGGCTTCAATAAATAAGAAGACATAAGCAGGCCCACTGCCACTGATGGCTGTAGCCATATCCATATATTTTTCATCGGCAAAATATTGCTCCTCACCTAATGAAGCCAGCACTGTGCGTGCTTTCATACAGTTCGCTCCGGTCAGATCCTTTGACCCTGTCCATGCCGTCATGCCTCTACCAACCTGAGCGGGAGTATTGGGCATGGCTCTCACCACCTGTGCGTAGTGCAATTTGGTAATGAGTAACTCCAGTGTAATACCCGCAGCAATCGAAATAACGAGCTGCGATTTTAGCTGTCCGGCAAGCTGCCCCAGCACATACCCTATATCCTGCGGCTTGATCGCCAATATAATGACCTCGGCGTCTTTTACAGCCGCCACATTGTTTTCAGTTACATTTACACCGTATTTTTTCTTGAGCAGCTCACGTCGCTCTACAGCTACATCACTTACGGTGATTTCATTCTTATCAGCCAACTTCTTCCTGAGCAGATTTTTAAGGATGGCCTCCCCCATAGTTCCACAGCCTATTAGCTTTATTTTCATCTAATATATCTCCTTTCGCCAAAAATTGCCCTACCCATCCGTATCATAGTCGCCCCCTCTTCTATGGCAACCTCAAAATCATCAGTCATGCCCATGGAAAGCTCTTTGAATCCAAACCTATCGTTGATCTTTTTCAACTGGGCAAAGACAGGCCTTACCTCTTCCGGATCTTTCACATTAGGTGCAACCGTCATCAGACCTTTTATCTCGATGTTAGTCAGCGTATCTACAGACTTGATAGCCTCTTTTATCTGACCTACCCTAAAACCAAACTTAGATTCCTCTCCGGCAACATTGACTTCGATAAACACAGGTACCTTACCTATTGACATCCGGTTGATCTCCTTTGCCAGCTTAGTCGAATCAATACTATGGATCATGTCAAAAATCTTAAGGGCAAGATGAACCTTGTTAGTTTGCAGGTGCCCTATCATGTGTAATGTAATGTCTTCACGTAAATCGCCCATCTTCCCATACTTGTCTTCAGCTTCCTGTACCCTGTTCTCACCAAAATCGCGTAGCCCACAGTCATATGCCGCTCTCACCATGGCAGTATCAAAGTTCTTGCTGACTGCGATAAGCTTTATGCCTGTCGGATCTCTGTCTGATCGGTGCGCGGCGGCTTGTATACGAAAACGGACTGAAGCTATTCTGGCGGCAATGATCTCCTGCAGGTTTGCATTGACATTTCTCATGTCTATTCGTAAATCTTCTCGTCGGCCGCCTGCGCTTCAGCAGCATCATCTTCAACATTTCGTATCTTGGTACTAACAGCCAGCGTTTCCTTGTAATATTCGTGTTGTATAATCAGATTCATAATCTCACTGGTGCCTGTCCAGATGATGGACAGCCTTCCATCACGCAGCATCTTCTCAATAGGATAAACATTTGTGTAACCAATCCCACCTACCACCTGCATTGCATTATTAATCACTTCCCACGCCGTTTCGGTGGCGAACTTTTTGGCTTCCGATACCAACCGGCGTGTATAGCCTGTGCTGCCCAATTCATCGACAGCCGCAGCTGCACCGTAGGTAAGCATCCTGGCCGCATCCAATTTGGTTATGCTCTCTGCAATCTTAAAGCTAACACCCTCGAACTCACGTATCTTTTTCCCGAAAGCCTTGCGCTTATTGCTGTAACGTGTAGCAACTTCCAGCGCTGCACGTGCCATGCCGATAGCTCCTGCTGCCGAGGTCATACGTTCCGGTATCATCATCTGATTGAATACCTCTTCACCCCGATTAAGGCCAAGTATAAGGTTTTCCGTAGGCACTTTAACGTCTTTGAATACCAATCTGCCTGCTCCTCCACCCCTTGTACCAAGCAACCCATAAATATATTTTGCTTCAACACCCTTTCCTCTTTCCACAATGAAAGCGCTGATCGACTTGCCAGAATCGCACTCTGTACGTGCGTAGACCAAAAATATATCCGCCCCTTCCGCACCCACCACAAAGCGTTTTTGCCCATTGAGTATATAGTAATCACCTTTCTTTACCGCAGTCGTTGTAGCTCCAAAAAAGTCAGATCCCCCCCTTGGCTCGGTCAACCCCTCAGCGCAAAATATTTTGCCCTTTAACAAAGGAGCCAGGTATTTCCTTTTCTGCACCGGAGTCCCAAACACATTGATCGATTCACCTACGATGCTGACCAGTGAGAACAGGCAACCCAACGACATCCCCAGTACGCCTATCTCCTCCAGAGCAATTATCTCCTCTTTCCATCCCAACCCTCGTCCCCCATATTTTCTGTTGAATCTCATTCCCAGCAGATTCTCTTTAGCCAGTCCGACTACATATTCGTGCGGATACCTGACCTTATCTGCATCCATATCCTGTAGCAATTCCTTCGGTACAGACTTCACAAACTTCCTTACCTCATCACGCAGGTCCTTTTGCTGTTCAGTCATTAAAGCTTCAAGCATTGAAACACCCCCTTTTTAATTATTATCCTTTGCATCCAGGACGAAGGTACGCTATTTAATTACAATATTAAGCAGTTTGTCTGACACATAGATGAGCTTGGTTATGTCCTTGCCCCTGATCTGTTCCTTGATACGTTGATCTGAAAAGGCAAATTGGCTGGCCTTTTCTTTGCTTATTCCCGCGGGTACAGTCAGCTTACCTCTAACCTTACCGTTGACCTGTACCACCAGTGTGACCTCCTCATCGGCTACCAATGTTTGATCCCATTCAGGCCACCTCTGACTATGTATGCTATATTCATAACCCAGACTGGTCCATAGCTCTTCAGTGATGTGAGGTGCCGAAGGGGCAAGCATAATCAAAAGGTTTTTAACCGCCTCTTTCCAGGTTGCATCGCTAACAGAGCCATCCTCCAGCACTTTATTCAGCACGTTGGTGTACTCCATCAAGGCCGCCAGCATTGTGTTGAAGCGGAAACGCTCCATATCCTCAGTTGCCTTTTTAATCGTCTTATGCATGGTACGGATGCAATCTTTTTCTGCGTTGGAGTCTACATTTTTCCCGGCATATTCCGCTGTAGCCAGGTTCCAGATGCGGTTGAGCCAGCGTGACATGCCCACAATGCCATTATCATTCCAGTCACCTCCCAACTCCCATGG
>DFZI01000068.1 GCA_002383665.1 Dehalococcoidia bacterium UBA4060 | reverse complement strand
TTGCTGAAGGAGCTAATCGATAAAGGGATAATCAATGAGCAGTACTGTTCCAGCGGCATTGCCCATTATTCATTGAACCACGATCACGAATACAGCGGACATATCAAGAGACTGGCTCAGATGGACTGGAGTGAAATAAACAGCATCGAAGGAGAACTTGAGAGGGAAGCTCTCAATGCATAGTTCTGACGGATTTAATGATTATGTTTCTGGGTAAACACGAGTATAAGGTCGATAACAAAGGTCGTTTGCCTTTGCCGCCTAAATTCCGCAAAGATATTGCTGATGGGCTTATTCTCACCATGATTGCCGACGATTGCATTACAGCATATACCAAAGAAGACTTCGAAAAGATGACGGCCAACCAGGTACCGGGCAGCTTCTCGATGCCAGATGACCAGCGGAGGGTCAACCGTCATATCTTCAGCAATGCTGAAGAGGTAAGCATAGATAATCAAGGAAGAATAGCTCTTCCGGCTAATCTGCGAGAAAGGTGTGGTATCACTTCAAATGCCGTAATCCTTGGTATCAGTAACTGTTTCGAAATTTGGAATGCTGAAAGCTACATGAAAGAGCAGATTACCGCTAGCGAAGCCAGGCAGAGGATGGAGAGCTTGGAGGAACGAAAATGACTCAGGCAATCGCAAACCAGGGACATATACCTGTAATGTTGAACGAGGTAGCCGAAGCCCTCAATGTCAGGCCTGGCAAGCGCTATATCGACTGCACTTTGGGTGGTGGTGGTCATGCCGGATCAATACTAACCAAATGCCAACCCGGGGGTGAGCTACTTGGTATTGATGCCGATCCTGAAGCAATCACTTTGGCTCAGCACAATCTCTACGATTATTTTGAAAGCACCACAATCATAAATGATAATTTTTATAACCTCGACCAAATTTGCCGGGAGACCGGTTTTTACCCTGTCGACGGAATATTATTTGACCTCGGGCTTTCCTCCCTTCAATTGGAAAGCGCAGAGCGTGGTTTTAGTTTTCAACGCAGTGGTCCTCTTGACATGAGATTTAATCCAGATGAACAACTCACCGCAGCCGACATCGTCAATAAATTACCTGAGTCCAAGTTGGCCAGGCTTCTTCTCATTTATGGTGAGGAGCCACAAGCCTATCGGATCGCAAGAAATATCATACAGAATAGGCCTATTAGCGATACGGCACAGCTCGCAGCAATAATAATTGATGCTGTAGGCGACCGCCCCAGTAGAATACACCCGGCAACCAAGACATTCCAAGCTTTGCGGATAGCAGTCAACCATGAGCTCGAACATCTTACTACAGCTCTGGAACAAAGCGTAAATCTTTTAGCATCCGAGGGCAGGCTGGTTGTCATCAGCTATCACTCACTAGAGGATCGCATCGTAAAAAGTTTTATGCTGAGGGAAACCAAGGCCTGTATTTGCCCGGCAAACCTGCCTGAATGCCGCTGTCATCACCAGCCTACTTTAATCGTAACGCATAAACATCCTCTGGTACCTACAGAATCTGAAATAATGAAAAACCCTCGCAGCCGGAGTGCAAAGCTCCGTGTTGCACAGCGAATATAACATAACAGGAGGCAAAGAAAATGGTAGGAGCGAAACGATTGGGCACCGTAATAAACGGTGACAGAAGATTGATGGCATTGTTTGGTGGCATGGTTTTCGATGGCATCGTATTCATTAGCTTGGCAGTCGCTATCTCCATCCTTTACTTCCTGTAAAAGATAGGACAAAAAAATTAATCGAACACATTAAATCAAAGGAGGCATGGATAAATGACAAAGAGATTAATAACGGGTATCGATGTAGGTACAACGAAGATATGCACTATAGTTGCTACCCTCGATTCAGGGGGAGCATTACAAGTGCTCGGCGTTGGACAGGTACCCAGCCACGGCCTGCACAAAGGCATGGTCGTAAATGTTGAAGAGGCAAGAGACTCAGTCGCAGAATCAGTCAAAAGGGCTGAGCAAGCCAGCGGCGTCAAAATCGAATCGGCATACATCGGCGTCACAGGCAGACATATCAGCTCAGTTAACAGTCACGGGGTAATAGCCATTCCGAGATCAGACAGGCTTGTCAGGCAGGATGATCTTTCTCGAGTACTTTCTTCAGCCAAAAATATCAATATACCCGATGACCGTAAAATACTTCACCAGATTCCACGCGGTTACTCGCTGGATACACAGGAAAAAATCAAGAATCCTGTTGGTATGCATGGTTTTAGGCTGGATGTTGAAACACATATCATTACCGCCTCAACGGCCTCAGTACAGAACCTTGTCAAATGCGTCCGCAGCGTAGGCGTAGAAATCGATGACCTTGTACTTGAACCGTTGGCCAGTGGAGAAGCCGTGCTTACACCGGAAGAAAAGGAGATCGGCGTAATTATGGCAGATATCGGTGGTGGAACCACAGATATAGCTGTTTTCAAAGACGGCAGCATCTATCACACATCGATCATACCGGTAGCAGGCTACCAGTTTACCAGCGATCTTTCGATCGGGCTTGGGCTTCCTTTCGAGATTGCAGAAGCTATGAAGAAAAAATATGGCAATGTATATCCCGAAACCGGCTCCAAGGACGAGGGGTCCACTCTGACGGTGGAGGATGGACACAGTGTTTCCTACAAAGATCTGTGTAACATCCTGCGAGACCGCATGGAGGAGCTGCTTCGTCTTATCCTTCTGGAAATGCCTGATACCAGCTATGCTTCACTGGCCCCGGCAGGTTTGGTAATGACCGGCGGTGGATCCAAGATGAATGGCCTTGAAGCGCTTGCCCGTGGTACTATCCGTATCCCGACCAGGATTGGTGAACCAATGGGTGTTTACGGAATTACCGACGTATTACATGACCCTGCTAATGCCACAGGTGTAGGACTCCTACTCTGGGCCATTAAGACTGGCGGCAAACCTGCTTGGGAAGCACATGGTAACGGTGGCAGCAATGGCAAATCCAGCAATCAGATTAACAACATCATGGGAATGCTGAAAAAATTCTTCAGCGCCTAAATATTTATGATATAGCAGGAGGAATATTAAATAATGTCAAAATCAATGTTTTCGACAGCACCGGCAAAGATTAAAGCAATTGGCTGCGGAGGTGGTGGCTCCAATGCTGTCACACGCATGGTCCGTGAAGGCATCAAGGGCGTAGAGTTTATCTGTATGAACACCGATGCCCAGGCCTTGGCTCTGGCGGAAGTTCCTGTCCGGGTCCAGCTCGGTGAAAAGGTAACACGTGGCCTTGGTGCAGGTGGCGACCACGAGGTTGGCCGTAAGTCGGCCGAAGAAAGCCGTCAGGCCATCCAGGAAGTGGTGGCAGGAGCAGATATGGTATTCATCACCGCGGGCATGGGCGGCGGCACAGGCACAGGAAGCATCCCTGTAGTAGCTGAGGTCGCCAGGCAATCCGGTGCGCTTACTATTGGTATCGTAACTAAGCCATTTTCCTTTGAAGGCGCCCGCCGTATGAAAGTTGCCGAAGATGGGATCCTTCAGCTCTGTGATAAAGTTGACACACTGGTCATCATCCCCAATGACCGCATCCTGGAATTGTGTGATAATAAAACAACAGTAGACAATGCCTTCAGGTTGGCTGATGATGTTTTGAAACTCGGCGTCCAGGCTATTGCTGAAGTGGTAACCGTTCCAGGACTTATCAACCTTGATTTTGCTGACATACGGGCCATTATGAAGAATTCAGGTCCCGCCTGGATGTCAGTTGGTCACGGCAAAGGCTCCAACAGGGCCGTGGAAGCAGCCAAGGCTGCTCTGGCCAGCCCCATGCTTGATGTTTCTATCAGCGGTGCCAAGGGCGTCCTTTACAACATCACCGGCGGCAGCAACCTTTCCCTGTTTGAATGCAACGAAGCGGCAGACGTTATTGCCCAATCTGTTGATCCCGATGCCAACATCATCTTTGGCGTCGTCTTCAATCCTCAACTTGAAGACGAAGTTCAGATCACTATCATTGC